>DATBNH010000313.1:0-19924 GCA_036554405.1 Cellvibrionaceae bacterium
TTGGCGCCCAGGGCAAGCCTGTGGATATTGGCGGTTACTACCAGCCAGACGACGCCAAGGCCTCGGCCGCTATGCGCCCCAGCCAAACGCTGAACGCCTTGCTGGCCGCGCTGTAAGTTGTTGGCTGCAATGTAAAATCAGGTATGTAAAAAAGGCGGGCCAGATGGCCCGCCTTTTTTATGCCCACCTCATATCCCGGCCGGCTCCGGGGCATCGAACCAAACGCCGTATTTATCGCCCTGCCAGGCCATAAAATGAAAGAAGTAGGCGACCATCAACATAAACAATCCGCCCACTAAAGCGCTTGGTTCAACCAGCCCGAAGGCGCAAAAGAAAAAACCACTGATATGACACATCACCATCCCTCGGGTAGTGGCTTTGCGGGAGGGGCGAAAACTCATATAGTTAAAGAAAAACCACCATTTAAGCCAAAGCGGGTGGCGCTGCCAATCAACCGATTTTTTATCAATCATAAACCTCTCCTGATTCAATGTGGTTATTTCCACCTCAAGTACAGACGCGAGACATTTTAGTGATTCCACACTGGCGTTATGGCCACTTTCAATCCTCTGGATTGTTCGCACATTTAAGCCCGACATTTGTGCTAATTGCTCCTGAGAAATATGGCGGCTGATACGCAGTTGTTTCAAAATCATCTAACTATCCCGTGTGGCAGAACCAAGAGTATTTCTTAATAGTAGCAAAGTCGGTGACGAAATCAGCCCGACATTTACCCGACAACCCAGGCTTTATTGCGTTATAGCAATATATCGATTTTTTAAATCAATACCTCTATGTTCTCCTGTGTTTATTGTGGCCCACTGCCAGTAGCATGGGAACACAGTCAAGATACGAGGTTGTTATGGGTTTACTGATTAAAGGCCAGTGGCGAGACCAATGGTACGACACCGATTCCACAGGTGGCGAGTTTGTACGCAGCGAATCGCAATTTCGCAACTGGGTAACCAGCGATGGCCGTGCTGGCCCCACCGGCAAAGGCGGATTTAAAGCCGAGGCAGATCGCTATCACTTGTATGTATCCCTGGCTTGCCCTTGGGCACACCGAACATTGATATTTCGTTCACTGAAAGGCCTGACCGATATGATTACTCTGTCTGTGGTTAACCCTTATATGGGCGAGCACGGCTGGACCTTTAGCGAGGGCCCCGGAGTGATTGGCGACCCCATCGGCAATGCCGATTACATGCATCAAATCTACACCCGCGACACTCCCGATTACAGCGGTCGCGTTACCGTGCCCGTGCTTTGGGATAAACAGCAAAACTGCATAGTCAGTAACGAGTCGGCTGATATTATCCGCATGCTGGGTACGGCTTTTGATAAGCTGGGCGCCCGTGCAGGGGATTATTACCCGGCAGCGCTAAGCCGCGAGATAGATAAGCTTAATGACTGGATTTACGACACGGTTAACAACGGTGTGTATAAAGCCGGATTTGCCACCGAGCAGAAAGTTTATGAGCAGGCAGTAACAGCGCTATTTACCACGCTGGATGCGTTGGAAGAACGCTTGAGCCATCAGCGTTATTTAACTGGCGATTCACTGACTGAGGCCGACTGGCGTTTATTCACCACCCTGCTGCGCTTTGATGCGGTGTATCACGGGCACTTTAAATGCAATATCAGAAAACTGGCTGAGTACCCTAACCTGTGGGGCTATACCTGTGATTTATACCAAACCGGCGATGTGGCCAGCACGGTAAACTTTGAGCACATTAAAAAGCATTACTACCAGAGCCACGATATGATCAACCCCACTGGTATTGTGCCCGAAGGCCCAGTGCAGGATTTGACCCAGCCACATAAACGCGAGCGCTTGTAGCTGCAACACCTGTAACAACAAGACCTAAAAAACACAAAAAGCCGGCATTGCCGGCTTTTTGTGTTTGCGCCTGAGTAAAGGCGCGGAGTATCACTTAACTGTTTGGCTTATTCGGCCGAATCGTCAACTGCTACTGCTTGGGCTTGAACTGGGCGATCAACCAATTCTACGTAGGCCATCAGAGCGTTATCACCGGCACGGTGACCACACTTGAGGATACGCAGATAGCCACCAGGACGCGATTCATAACGCGGACCCAGCTCGGCGAACAGTTTACCGACAGCTTTAGGGCTGCGTAAACGGCTGAACGCCAGGCGACGGTTGGCAACGCTGTCTTGCTTGGCCAGAGTTATCAATGGCTCGGCGTAACGACGCAGTTCTTTTGCTTTTGGCAGAGTAGTCTTAATCAGTTCGTGCTCAACCAGTGACGCAGTCATATTGCGAAACATGGCTTTACGGTGCGAACTGTTACGATTCAGTTTACGGCCACTATGACGATGACGCATGACGCTAAATCCTTCACTTTTGATTGCTTCACAGCAATCTTTGTTACGTCGCAGAAAGCCTGCGACAACTGAATGTTAATTAATCTTCGTTGCGCAGGCTGGCCGGGGGCCAATTTTCCAGACGCATACCGAGAGACAGACCGCGAGAAGCGAGTACATCTTTGATCTCGGTCAGAGATTTTTTACCCAAGTTTGGCGTTTTCAACAGCTCCACTTCGGTGCGCTGAATCAGATCACCAATGTAGTAGATGTTTTCTGCCTTAAGGCAGTTAGCCGAACGAACCGTTAGCTCCAGATCATCCACCGGACGCAGCAGCACAGGATCGATTGCCTCTTCCTTCTCTTCTGGCTGAGAGAGTTTCTCGCCTTCCAAGTCCACAAACACAGCAAGCTGTTGTTGCAGAATAGTCGCTGCACGACGAATGGCTTCTTCAGGGTCCAGAGTACCGTTGGTCTCCAGATCAAGAATCAGCTTGTCCAGGTCAGTGCGCTGCTCTACACGAGCACTGTCCACACTGTAGGACACACGGCGAACCGGGCTAAAAGACGCATCCAGCTGCAAACGACCAATAGCACGACTTTCGTCTTCTTCCTGACGACGGGTATCAGCAGGCTGATAGCCGCGGCCACGAGCAACGGTCAGTCGCATGGTAAGCGCAGTGTTACCGGTAATATTGGCAATCACATGCTCGGGGTTTTTAATCTCGATATCGTGATCAACCTGAATATCACCAGCGGTTACAACACCTGGGCCTTTTTTGGACAAGGTGAGAACAGCTTGGTCTTTGCCGTGCATAATGACGGCTACACCTTTAAGGTTCAGGAGGATTTCAATAACATCCTCGCGAATACCTTCGATATCGCTGTACTCGTGCAGTACACCGTCGATTTCCACTTCCGTAATGGCACAACCGGCCATTGAAGAAAGTAAGATACGACGCAGTGCATTGCCAAGCGTATGACCAAAGCCACGTTCCAGCGGCTCCAGCACAACACGTGAATGTGTTGGGCTGTTTTCGGTAACGTCGATATGACGCGGGGTCAAAAATTCGTTTACTGCTGTCTGCATAGCCACACCTGTTAACGGTTAATCCCTTACTTGGAGTAAAGCTCTACGATAAGGTTTTCGTTGATTTCAGCCGGCAAATCGCTGCGATCCGGAACGCGCTTGTAGACGCCTTCTTTCTTATCCGCATTTACTTCAACCCACTCAACATCTGCACGCTGACTAGACAACGTCATGGCGTTTTGAATGCGCAATTGAGTTTTAGCTTTTTCACGAATAGCGATCACATCACCTTCGGCTACCTGATATGACGGAATATTAACCGTAGCGCCATTGACCAGGATTGCTTTATGAGAAACCAACTGGCGAGATTCTGCACGCGTGGCACCAAAGCCCATGCGATACACAACATTGTCCAGACGGCCTTCAAGCAGCTTCAACAGGTTTTCACCAGTAGCGCCTTTGCGACGAGCAGCTTCTTTGTAGTAGCTACGAAATTGCTTTTCCAGTACGCCATAGGTACGACGTACTTTTTGTTTTTCGCGCAACTGCACACCATAGTCAGACAGGCGACCACGGCGCTGGCCGTGCTGTCCCGGTGCAGTTTCAAGTTTACACTTGGAGTCTAACGCACGCGCACCACTCTTAAGAAAGAGATCAGTGCCTTCGCGGCGTGACAGTTTACATGTTGGTCCAATATAACGTGCCATGACTTATGCCCCCTTACACTCGACGTTTTTTAGGCGGACGACAGCCATTATGTGGAATTGGCGTGACGTCGGTAATGTTGGTAATTTTATAACCAACGTTATTCAGGGCACGTACGGCCGACTCGCGGCCAGGCCCTGGGCCTTTAACTTCTACGTCAAGATTCTTAAGGCCGTATTCTTTAGCGGCCTCACCAGCACGTTCTGCTGCAACCTGAGCTGCAAACGGGGTGCTTTTACGCGAACCGCGGAAGCCCGAACCACCTGAGGTGGCCCAAGTCAGGGTGTTGCCCTGGCGGTCGGTGATCGTCACGATCGTATTGTTAAAAGAGGCATGTATATGGGCGACCCCATCGACTACCTGCTTTTTTACTTTTTTCTTTGTGGTGGTTTTATTACCTGGCTTGGCCATAGCAATCTCTTCCTAACTGTTGTTACCGTGCTTGAATGTTAGCGAAAGCGTCGATTAGCGTTTAATCGGCTTACGCGGACCTTTGCGGGTACGAGCGTTAGTCTTAGTACGCTGACCGTTGACAGGTAAGCTACGACGATGGCGCAGGCCACGATAGCATCCCAAATCCATCAGACGTTTGATATTCATAGACACAACACGACGCAGATCACCTTCAACGGTGAACTTGCCCACCTCATTACGGATAAGATCAACCTGGTCTTCAGACAAGGTGCCGATCTTGGTATCTTCCGCAATACCTGTTGCCGCGCAAATCTGCTTGGCAGAGGTACGGCCAATCCCGAAGACGTAGGTCAACGAGATAACCGCGTGTTTGTGATCTGGTATGTTTACACCAGCAATACGGGCCATTCAAATTACTCCAGTAACACAAAAATTGTAGCGCTGACGTGGTTTAAAGCCACCCAATAGCGCCCACTGATAAAAGGCGCGAAAGGATAGCGATAAAACCACAAAAAAGCAATAGTCTGGAGATTTCTCTCCAGACGACAGTCAGCGCCCCCTTGGTGCAAGCTGTATAGCGGATCAGAGACCTGCCTTACAGGTAAAAAAGGTGGCACATTATGCCACCTTTTCACTCATAGGGCCTAAAGCGGCCCCAGACCTTGCTTAGCCTTGACGCTGTTTATGGCGCGGCTCGGCGCTGCAGATTACTCGTACAACACCATTGCGACGCACCATTTTACAGTTGCGGCACATTTTCTTAACAGAAGCACGAACTTTCATGATCCTACCCTTAAAACGGGGATTAGCGAGCGTTGCCGCTGCCGTATCCCTTCAAGTTTGACTTCTTCATCAGTGATTCATACTGATGCGACATCAAGTGAGCCTGAACCTGGGACATAAAGTCCATGACCACCACTACCACGATGAGTAGAGAGGTACCGCCCAGGTAGAATGGCACGTTAAGGGCCACTACCATGAACTGCGGCATCAGACAAACTACCGACATATAGATAGAGCCCACAACGGTAAGACGCGTTAAGACACTATCGATATACTTTGCAGACTGCTCGCCCGGACGAATCCCCGGTATATAAGCACCCGACTTTTTCAGGTTATCTGCCACTTCTTTCGGGTTAAACATCAACGCCGTATAAAAGAAGCAGAAAAACACAATCAACACACTGAACAGCAATACGTTTAGAGGCTGTCCCGGGCCAATAGCCAGGGCGAAGTCCGCCAAAAAGTTGCTCACCGGGCCATCGCCACCTTCGCCGAACCACTGCGCAATAGACGCAGGAAACAACAAGATGGAGCTGGCAAAAATTGCCGGTATTACACCTGCCATATTGATTTTTAACGGCAGATGGCTGGTTTGCGCGCCGTAGGCCTGACGGCCTTGCTGACGCTTGGCGTAGTTCACCGTAATGCGACGCTGACCGCGCTCAATGCGTACAATCGCCCACACTACAACCATCGCCACTACTGCAATAACCAGCAGCATTAACACATGCAAATCGCCCTGCCTGGCGCTTTCAAAAGCAGCGCCTATGGCCGTAGGCAAGCCTGCGACAATGCCCGCGAAGATCAACATGGAAATACCATTGCCGATACCGCGCTCAGTGACTTGCTCACCCAGCCACATCATAAATACAGCACCTGTCACCAGCGATACCACCACAATAAAGTGGAAGGCCAGAGATGGCTCACCGCCATAAGCAAAGCCGGAAAAACTTACCGACATCGCCATGCCCTGTACGGCGGCTAACAGTACTGTACCGTAACGGGTGTACTGATTTATCTTACGGCGGCCCGCATCGCCCTCTTTTTTAAGCTGCTCCAACGACGGCGTAACCGCGGTCATCAGCTGCATAATAATAGAGGCCGAAATATACGGAAAAATACCCAGAGCGAGAATACTCATTCGCTCCAGAGCACCACCGGAAAACATATTAAAAAGACCTAATATTGTTCCCTGATTCTGATTGAACAGATCGGCAACACGATCCGGGTCAAGACCCGGAACAGGAATGTGGGTACCAATACGGTACACAACAATTGCCAATAACAGAAAACGAAGGCGAGCCCAAAGCTCGCCCAGTCCTTTATGATTTGCTAACGGTAGATTACCGGGAGTTGCCATTGGCACCTCTTACTCTTCGACTTTCCCGCCAGCCGCTTCGATCGCAGCTTTAGCACCTTTCGTTACACTCAAACCTTTAATGGTAACGGCTTTTTTAACTTCACCCGAGGCAAAGATCTTGGCGCGCTTGATGTTAGCACCAATCACGTCCGCTTGCTTCAGGGTTTCCAGATCAACAACTTCGCCGTCAACCAGGTTCAGCTCGCTCAAACGCACCTCAGCAGTAACGCGGCCAATACGCGATGTAAAACCGTATTTAGGCAAACGCTTTTGCAAAGGCATCTGACCGCCTTCGAAACCCGGCTTAACAGTACCGCCTGAACGGGACTTCAAACCTTTGTGACCACGGCCTGCAGTTTTACCTAAACCACTACCGATACCACGACCAACACGCTTTTTGCTGTGGGTGCTGCCGGGGGCGGGACTCAGCGTATTAAGACGCATGTTACTCTCCCTCTACCTTGACCAGATAGTTTACTGTATTAACCATGCCACGCACTGACGGGGTATCTTCTACCTCTACAGTGTGGCCGATACGACGCAGGCCCAAACCCGCAACACACGCCCGATGATTTTTCAGGCGGCCTGCTGAGCTTTTGATCTGCGTCACTTTAATCGTTTTCTTAGCCATGCTTGTATACCGCTATCTAGTACTGGCAAATGCCAATTAGTTCAGAATCTCTTCGACACTTTTACCACGCTTGGCAGCAACGGCATCCGGTGACGCCATAGACCCGAGCGCTTTAAAGGTCGCGCGAACAACGTTTACAGGGTTGGTAGAGCCGTAGCACTTCGCCAAAACGTTTTGTACGCCAGCGATTTCCAACACTGAACGCATGGCACCACCCGCAATTACACCCGTACCCTGAGAGGCGGGCTGCATGTATACCTTGGATGCGCCGTGGCGACCCTTGGTAGCATACTGCAGTGTGTCACCATTGAGCTCTACTGAGATCATATTGCGGCGCGCAGCTTCCATTGCTTTTTGAATAGCAACTGGCACTTCACGTGCCTTACCGCGGCCAAAGCCTACTTTACCATTGCCATCACCAACAACAGTCAGTGCGGTAAAGGCAAAAATACGACCACCTTTAACAGTTTTAGCAACACGATTGACCTGAACCAGCTTTTCCTGGAAGCCTTCGGTGTTGCTCTCTTCTTTCTTAGTGTAAGCCATGTCTTTACCCTTAGAATTCCAGTCCAGCTTCACGCGCAGCATCAGCTAATGCTTTAACGCGGCCGTGATATTTGAACCCGCTGCGATCAAAGGCAACCTTGGTTACACCTGCCGCTTTAGCACGTTCTGCAATCAACCCACCCACTACTTTAGCAGCGTCGGTGTTGCCGGTTTTACCAGTGCGCAGATCTTTATCCAGGGTAGACGCGCTAGCGAGTACGCTGGCGCCATCCTGGGCAATAATTTGTGCATAGATATGACGTGGCGTGCGATGAACGGAAAGGCGGGTTACGCACAATTCACGGATCTTGGCACGGGCACGGCGCGCTCTACGCAGACGAGACAGCTTCTTATCGCTCATAACCTGGGCCCTATTTCTTCTTGGCTTCTTTACGACGTACATTTTCGTCAGCAAAGCGTACACCTTTACCTTTATAAGGCTCTGGTGGACGGAAGGAGCGGATTTCCGCAGCTACCTGACCGAGCAGCTGTTTATCAGCGCTCTTAAGTACGATATCGGTCTGACTTGGAGTCTCAGCGGTAACACCCTCTGGGAGAGTGTAATTAACCGGGTGAGAGAAACCCAAAGACAGGTTTACAGTTTTACCCTCGGCTTTAACACGATAACCAACACCGACTAACTGAAGCTTCTTTTCAAAACCTTCAGAGGTGCCAACTACCATATTGCTGACCAGTGCACGTGTAGTGCCTGCCAACGCGCGAGACTGCTTGGCGCCGTCACGGGCAGAGAAGCTCAATACGTTGCCGTCTTGAGTAACTTCTACACGCTCGTGAACTGTCAGCGCCAACGTACCCTTGCCGCCTTTAATTGTAAGATCTTGCCCTTTAAGGGTGATACTTACAGCAGCTGGTACTTCAACCGGACTGTTTGCAACTCGTGACATGATACTTCCCGTTAAAATACAGTGCAGAGGACTTCGCCACCAACGCCAGCGGCGCGTGCAGCACGATCAGTCATAACACCTTGACTTGTAGATACAATAGCAACGCCCAACCCGTTACGAACAGTTGGCAGGGCAGTTTTGCCAGCATAATTACGCAAACCAGGACGACTAACGCGGTCAATTTCCGCGATAACAGGCTTGCCTTCAAAATACTTCAGGCTAACGGTAAGGTCTGGCTTGGCACCGTCGCTTACAGAATGGCCCAAGATATAACCTTCATCTTCCAATACTTTGGCAACGCTGATCTTCAACTTTGAAGACGGCATAACCACTTCAGTTTTACCAACTTGCAGTGCATTACGAATTCGGGTCAGCATATCTGCCAACGGATCTTGCATGCTCATCTGAATGTGCTCCTATAAATGGACTGGTTTTACCAGCTCGCTTTAACCAGTCCCGGGACATCACCACGCATAGCCGCTTCACGCAGCTTATGGCGGCAAAGGCCAAACTTACGGTAAACACCGTGCGGACGGCCAGTTATACGGCAGCGATTACGCTGACGGGCAGGACTGGCATCGCGCGGTATTTGCTGCAATTTGGATTGCGCTTCCCACACTTGCTCTTCAGATGACGCAGGGCTAGAGACGATAGATTTCAGCTCAGCACGCTTAGCTGCGTATTTCTCTACCAGACGTGCACGTTTTACTTCACGTGCAATCATAGATTTTTTAGCCATGAGTTTACCTTTAGCCTTTGAGCGGGAAGTTAAACGCTTTCAA
The DNA here is from genome assembly GCA_036554405.1 of Cellvibrionaceae bacterium. Classification (GTDB taxonomy): domain Bacteria; phylum Pseudomonadota; class Gammaproteobacteria; order Pseudomonadales; family Cellvibrionaceae; genus Gilvimarinus. The sequence goes on from DATBNH010000313.1 coordinate 9,482, forward strand.
CAAAGCGCGGCCTTCTTCGTCAGTACGCGCAGATGTCGTGATACAGATATCAAGACCGCGCAGCTTGTCGATTTTATCGTAGTCAATTTCCGGAAAGATGATCTGTTCAGATACACCCATCGAAAAATTACCACGGCCATCAAACTGCTTGGGGCTGATACCACGAAAGTCACGAATTCGCGGAATGGCGATAGAGATCAGGCGATCCAGGAACTCGTACATACGGTCCTGACGCAGAGTCACTTTACAGCCAATGGGCCAACCATCGCGAATCTTAAAGCCTGCAATTGATTTACGCGCCTTGGTGACAACAACCTTCTGGCCGGAAATCTTTTCAAGATCACTAACGGCACTTTCCAGTACTTTTTTGTCACCCACAGCTTCACCTACACCCATATTAATGGTGATTTTGGTAATGCGTGGCACTTCCATTACGTTCGCCAAGCCCAGTTCTTCTTTCAGCTTGGGAGCGAGATCTGTTTTGTATACTTTTTTAAGCCTAGCCATGTTACTTACGCCTCTACGGCTTCGCCATTGGATTTGAAGACACGCACTTTCTTGCCGTCTTCAAGGATCTTGAAGCCAACACGATCGGCCTTCTCAGTTGCCTTATTGAAAATGGCAACATTAGAAGCGTCGATTGCTGCTTCCTTCTCTACAATCCCGCCGGGCACGCCCAGTTGCGGATTGGGTTTCTGGTGTTTCTTGATCATGTTAATGCCGGAAACGATCAAGCGATCTTCAGCCAGAACACGGACAACTTTACCGCGTTTGCCTTTGTCACGACCGGCGATAACAATCACTTCATCATCACGTTTAATCTTGCGCATTTGTCTGCCCTCGACTCAAAGCACTTCGGGTGCCAGAGAAATGATTTTCATAAATTTCTCGCCACGCAACTCACGCGTCACAGGTCCGAAAATACGTGTACCAACCGGAGCATCCTGGTTATTCAGCAGCACTGCAGCATTGTCGTCGAACTTGATCAATGAACCGTCCTGACGACGCACACCTTTTTTAGTACGCACTACTACCGCTTTCATCACCTGGCCTTTTTTGACCTTGCCGCGAGGAATTGCTTCCTTTACGGTTACTTTGATGATGTCACCCACAGCGGCGTAACGACGGTGGGAACCGCCAAGCACCTTGATGCACATGACACGGCGAGCACCGCTGTTGTCAGCTACATCCAAGTAGGATTCTGTCTGAATCATCGTTCGTCTCCGAAACTAATTATGTCGCAAAAAAAATCAGTTAGATTTCAGTTGCGCGCTCTTCTATGTTCACCAATGCCCAAGATTTTGACTTGGAAAGCGGGCGTGACTCAGCAATCGTCACGGTATCGCCCATCTTGGACTCATTGTTTTCGTCATGTGCCTTAAGCTTCGATGACTTACTCACATACTTACCGTAAAGCGGGTGCTTAACACGACGCTCGATCAACACGGTGATGGTTTTATCCATCTTGTCGCTGACTACTTTACCGGTTAGCGTGCGCGCCAGTTTTTCTGTCTGAGTCATCGTTAGTTACCTGCCTTCTGTCTAAGCGCCGTCTTGATGCGAGCTATATCTTTACGAGCCTGAGACAACAAGTGGGTCTGATTTAACTGCCCAGTTGACGCCTGCATACGCAACTTGAATTGCTCTTTCAATTGAGCAAGCAATTCGTTGTTCAGCTCTTCAACGGACTTTTCCCGGAGTTCTGAAGCTTTCATCACATCACCGAACGTTTTACGAATGTTGTAGTAATTGGCAACTTAGCCGCAGCCAGAGCGAAAGCCTGGCGAGCCAGTTCTTCACTCACGCCGTCCATCTCGTACAGGACTTTGCCAGGGCATACTTGTGCCACCCAGTACTCCACATTACCCTTACCTTTACCCTGACGAACTTCCAGAGGTTTTTCAGTAATAGGCTTATCCGGAAATACTCGGATCCATATTTTGCCGCCACGTTTAATGTGACGAGTCATCGCACGACGGGCCGCCTCGATTTGGCGGGCCGTAATACGACCGCGACCAGTCGCCTTCAAACCAAAGTCGCCAAAGCTAACTTTGGAGCCGCGATGGGCCAAGCCGCGATTGCGGCCTTTCATTTGCTTACGAAACTTTGTACGCTTCGGTTGCAGCATCTTGCGTACCCCTTACTTAGACTTTGAGCCTTTTTTCTTAGGCGTATTATCGGCAACAACATCACCGATTACTTCGCCCTTGAAAATCCAAACTTTCACGCCAATGATCCCGTAGGTCGTTGACGCCTCGGCGGTGTTATAGTCGATATCGGCACGCAATGTGTGCAACGGAACTCGACCTTCGCGATACCACTCAGAGCGAGCGATTTCAGCTCCACCCAAGCGGCCACCTACCTGGATCTTGATGCCTTCAGCACCCTGGCGCATGGCGTTTTGCACGGCGCGCTTCATGGCGCGGCGGAACATAACCCGGCGCTCCAGCTGCTGAGCAACACTTTGCGCTACCAGAGCCGCATCCAGATCAGGCTTGCGAATCTCTTCAATGTTGATATGTACGGGCACGCCCATTTGCTTGCTGATTTCAGCACGCAATTTATCAACATCTTCACCTTTTTTACCGATCACAATGCCTGGACGGGCAGTGTGGATGGTAATGCGAGCAGTGTTAGCCGGACGCTCAATATCAACGCGGCTCACTGATGCATTTGCCAACTTCTCCTGAATGTACGCACGTACTTTCAGGTCGGTGTTGAGTTTGTCTGCATAATCGCCGCCAGCATACCAAGTAGAGGTATGGCTTTTGACGATACCCAGACGAATTCCTGTCGGATGTACTTTCTGACCCATAACGCCTACTCTCTTACTGATCGGCTACTTTAACGGTGATGTGACAAGTGCGCTTGATAATGCGATCAGCACGACCTTTAGCACGGGGCATGATGCGCTTCATGCTCACACCCTCATCCACAAAAATTGTGGACACTTTCAACTCATCTACATCAGCGCCTTCATTATGCTCTGCATTAGCAATCGCAGATTCCAGCACTTTCTTAACTATTGCAGCGCCCTTCTTCGAGCTAAAAGCCAGAATATCGAGAGCGTCTTCAACGCCTTTACCGCGAATTTGATCTGCTACCAAACGCGCTTTTTGCGCCGACAGACGAGCACCGCTTAATTTTGCTGCCACTTCCATCGTATTACCTCGTTAGGCACTAGCGCTTAGCGCTTTTTAGCTTTCTTATCTGCAACATGACCGCGATATGTGCGGGTAGCTGCAAACTCGCCCAGTTTGTGCCCAACCATCTCTTCATTGATCAGGACTGGCACGTGTTGACGCCCGTTATGTACCGCCAGAGTCAAGCCAACCATCTCCGGAAGAATCATGGAGCGGCGAGACCAGGTTTTGATCGGACGACGATCATTTTTTTCGATCGCAGCTTCGACCTTCTTAATCAGATGAAGATCGATAAAAGGACCTTTCTTCAGTGAACGTGGCACTGTTGCTTCCTCTTTTGGTTGTCAGGTCGTCAATTAACGCTTATCGCGACGACGCACAATCATTTTGTCAGTACGCTTGTTACTGCGCGTTTTGTAACCCTTGGTTGGGGTACCCCATGGTGAAACCGGATGACGACCACCTGAGGTGCGGCCTTCACCACCACCGTGCGGGTGATCTACCGGGTTCATGGCAACACCGCGAACCGTAGGACGAACACCACGCCAGCGCTTGGCACCAGCTTTACCCAGTGAGCGCAAGCTGTGCTCACTGTTGGACACTTCGCCCAACGTTGCACGGCACTCAACCAATACTTTGCGGGTCTCACCACTGCGCAAGCGCAGTGTTGCATGAGAACCATCACGCGCAATCAATTGTGCGGATGTACCAGCTGAGCGTGCAATTTGCGCACCCTTGCCAGGCTTCATCTCTACACAGTGAACAATGCTGCCCACTGGCACATTGCGCAGCGGCAAGGTGTTACCGGCCTTAATAGGCGCTGCATCACCCGAATGAACCACATCACCAGCCTTTAAACCTTTAGGAGCGATAATGTAACGACGCTCACCATCGGCATAACAAACCAGCGCGATGTACGCCGTGCGGTTCGGATCATACTCAATACGCTCTACTGTGGCTGGAATTCCGTCCTTGTTGCGACGGAAGTCTACCAAACGGTAGTGCTGCTTATGACCACCACCCACGTGACGGGTAGTGATTCGACCGGCGTTGTTACGGCCGCCCGTTTTGCTTTTCTTTTCCAACAAAGGCGCATAAGGCGCACCCTTGTGCAAGTCCGGATTAACGACACTTACTACAAAGCGGCGACCGGGCGAGGTTGGTTTACGTTTTACAATAGCCATGAAAACAATCCCCTTACTCAGCTACCGCAAAGTCGATATCTTGACCTTGCTCGAGACGTACATAGGCTTTTTTCCAATCGCTACGTCTACCCAGACCGTGGCGCGTGCGCTTGGTTTTGCCTTTAACGTTCAGCACGCGAACTTGCTCGACTTTAGCGTCAAACAGCGCCTGAACTGCGTTTTTGATTTCCAGCTTGGTAGCGTCAGACGCCACTTTAAATACAACCTGGTTACCGGTATCGCCGACACCTGCAGCCTTCTCAGAGACTACCGGGCCCAGCAAGATCTTATAGATGCGCTCTTGGTTCATCCCAGTATCTCCTCGAATTTCTTCATCGCAGGCACAGTGACAATCACCTTGTCGAAGCGAATCAGACTAACAGGGTCAACACCCTGCACGTCGCGCACGTCTACTTTGTGCAGATTGCGCGAAGCCAGATACAGACCTTCGCTCACTTCTTCGGTAACCACCAGCGCTTCCGACAGACCGTATTGGCCGAGCTTTTGTACCAGCGCCTTGGTTTTGGGAGACTCCAGATCGAAATCCTCCACCACCAACAGACGATCCTGGCGATTCAGCTCAGACAAAATACAGCGCAGTGCAGCGCGGTACATTTTCTTGTTCAGCTTTTGCTCAAAGCTACGTGGCTTGGCAGCAAAAGTAACACCACCGCTGCGCCAGATTGGGCTGCGAATGGTACCAGCACGAGCACGGCCCGTACCCTTTTGACGCCAGGGCTTCTTACCGCCACCGGAGACTTCTGAGCGAGTTTTCTGGGCCTTGGTACCTTGACGCGCGCCTGCCATATAAGCAGTTACTGCCTGGTGCACAAGATCCTGATTAAATTCTTTGCCGAAGGCAACTTCAGATACCGTAAGAGTACCTTTGGCGCCAGCGGGACTAACAATATTTAATTCCATGGTCGATTCCCCTCGGACAATTAAGCGTTGCTTGGCGCTTTAACTGCTGGACGCACGATGACATCACCACCCGGAGCACCGGGGATAGCACCTTTGACCAACAACAGATTGCGCTCGGCATCAACCCTAACCACTTCCAGATTCTGAACGGTTACGCGCTCAGCACCCATGTGGCCAGACATCTTTTTGCCCTTAAAGACACGACCCGGAGTCTGACATTGACCAATCGATCCGGGCGCACGGTGAGAAAGTGAGTTACCGTGAGTAGCGTCTTGCATCTGGAAGTTCCAGCGCTTAACGGTACCGGCAAAACCTTTACCCTTGGATGTGCCAGTTACATCGACAATCTGACCTGCTTCAAAAGCAGCGACAGTCAATTCGGAACCGGCTTCAAAATTTTCTTCGGAATTGTTACGCAATTCCCACAAACCACGACCCGCCTCATTGTTTGACTTGGCGAAGTGACCTGCAGCAGCCTTGGTAACACGGGAGGCACGACGAGACCCTACGGTAACTTGCACGGAGCTGTAACCGTCGGTTTCTACATTCTTAACCTGAGTGATGCGATTGGGGGTAACCTCAATCACAGACACGGGAATGGAAACACCATCATCGGTAAATATACGAGTCATACCGCTCTTGCGGCCGACAATACCAATCGTCATTTTACTAACCTCTATAGTGTACGGGGCTTTTACCCGCTATGGCCGCCCATTTCAGAGCGTTACACAAGACCGGATAAATGTGTTATCCGGTCGAACATTTACTAGTTAACCGAGACTAATCTGAACCTCAACGCCTGCAGCCAAATCCAGCTTCATCAGGGCATCTACAGTTTTTTCAGTAGGCTCAACAATATCGAGCAAACGCTTGTGTGTACGAATCTCATACTGATCACGCGCATCTTTGTTTACGTGCGGAGAGATCAATACTGTGAAGCGCTCTTTGCGAGTCGGTAACGGAATAGGGCCACGCACTTGGGCACCTGTGCGCTTAGCGGTTTCCACGATCTCTTGGGTCGAAGAATCGATAAGCTTGTGATCGAATGCCTTCAGGCGAATCCTAATGCGTTGATTCTGCATGTTGAACCAGACTCCAGTAATAGCTTTAAAGAACAACCCACTTCGGCAGACGCCTTTGCCCCTGCAAAATGGAGGCGCAATCTTAATGATCGGCCGGGGTACTGTCAACTGTATATTTGAAAATAATCAAAGAAACTCGAAAGCGCTGGCCAACGGCATTAATCCTGGCGATTAAAACCCCATCAAGCGACGCTCTCGCCGTTTTTCAGCCCCCCTAAAACGACAAACGCCCCCGAAGCCATGGCCTCGGGGGCGCGCATGATGACACATTAATCCAGCGAGCGCAGGATATTCTCCACCATTTTTTTGGCATCGCCAAACAACATCATGGTGTTGTCACGGAAGAACAACTCGTTCTGCACCCCGGCATAGCCCGAGGCCATGCCGCGCTTCACAAACAACACGGTACGCGCCTTCTCCACATCCAGAATGGGCATGCCGTAGATAGGGCTGGCCGGGTCTGTCTTGGCCGAGGGGTTGGTGACATCATTGGCGCCAATCACAAAGGCCACATCCGCCTGCTGGAACTCGCTGTTGATATCCTCCAGCTCAAACACCTCGTCGTAGGGCACGTTGGCCTCGGCCAACAGCACATTCATATGGCCGGGCATGCGCCCCGCCACCGGATGGATAGCATAGCTGACCTTGACCCCTGCCGCCTTGAGACCGTCCACCATCTCACGCAAGGCATGCTGGGCCTGAGCCACCGCCATGCCGTAGCCAGGCACGATGATCACTGAGCCGGCGTTTTTCATAATAAAGGCTGCATCTTCGGCGCTGCCCTGCTTCACCGGGCGATCATCCTCTGCACCGGCAGGCCCGCCGGCGGCGGAATCGCCGCCAAAGCCGCCGAGAATCACATTAAAGAAAGAGCGATTCATACCTTTGCACATAATATAAGAAAGAATAGCGCCCGATGAGCCCACCAGCGCCCCGGTGATAATCAGCGCATTATTATGCAAGGTAAAACCGATACCGGCCGCTGCCCAGCCCGAGTAGGAGTTGAGCATACTCACCACCACCGGCATATCGGCACCGCCAATGGGAATAATAATTAAAAAGCCCAGCACGAAAGCGATAGCCACCAGCGTCCAGAACACCCAGGGCGCCTGCTCAAAGCAGAAGTACGCCACCAGGCCCACCGCCACCAGGCCCAGCAACGCGTTAAGCGGATGCTGCCCGAGAAAGACAATGGGCTTGCCCGACACCAACCCCTGCAGCTTGGCAAAGGCCACCACCGAGCCGGAAAAGGTAATGGCACCAATCATGGCACCCAGACTCATCTCCACCCGGCTGGCCACAAAGATGTCACCGGTGGCACTGAGCAAGCCGAAAGAGCCGGGGTTAGCGTAGGCCGCACCGGCCACCAACACCGCCGCCAGACCCACCAGCGAGTGGAACGCCGCCACCAGTTGTGGCATGGCGGTCATGGCGATGCGCGAGGCAATGGTTAGCCCCACGGCGCCGCCGATTACCACCGCGATCAAGATCCAGGTGTAGGAAACAATCTCAGGACTGAGAATGGTGGTGATGACCGCGATGGCCATCCCCAGCATGCCCAGCATATTGCCCGCCCTTGAAGTCTCTGGCGAGGACAGCCCGCGCAGAGCGAGCACAAAAAGCACTGCGGCCACAAGATAGGCCAGCGCCGTTACATTGCTTGGTAATTCCATGATCCGCCCCCGTTACTTCTTCTTTTTATACATGCCGAGCATGCGTTGCGTGACGGCAAAACCGCCGAAGATATTGACCGAGGCCAACATGACCGCCACAAACCCCAGCACCTTGGCCAGCGTTGCGGCCTCGGGCCCGGCGGCGATCAACGCACCCACCACAATCACACTGGAAATGGCATTGGTAACCGCCATCAGTGGTGTGTGCAGAGCCGGGGTTACGCTCCAGACCACGTAGTAACCGACGAAGATCGCCAGCACAAAGATCGATAACTGAGAAACAAAGTCGCCGTGCATAACAGACCTCCTAGTGATTATCTTTAAAGGCCGGGTGCACCACCGCGCCGGCATGGGTCAAAGTTGAGGCCGCCAGAATCGCATCCTCCCAATCGAGCAACAACTGCGGCTGGGCACCCTCCTCCACAGCGATCAGTGGCGTCAGGAAACTGAGCAGATTTTTGGCATAGAGCGAGCTGGCATCGGCGGCAATACGACTGGGTACATTAATATGGCCGACAATCTTCACGCCACCCACATCTACCACCTCGCCGGGACGCGACAGGGTGCAGTTACCGCCCTGCTCTACCGCCAGATCCACAATAATCGAGCCTGGGCGCATGCTTTTGACCATATCGTCATTGACCAGCGTGGGCGCCTGACGCCCGGGAATTAACGCGGTACAAATAACAATGTCCTGCCCCTTAATCGTTTCAGCTACCAGTTCAGCCTGGCGGCGCTTGAAATCCTCGCTCATTTCTTTGGCATAACCACCGGCAGTCTCGGCTTCGCGGGTCTCCTCGGAGTCCACCATGACAAAACGCCCACCCAGGCTTTCCACCTGCTCTTTGGCCGCCGGGCGCACATCGGTAGCCGAGACAATGGCGCCCAGGCGCTTGGCTGTGGCGATAGCCTGCAAACCCGCCACCCCGGCACCCAGTACCATCACCCGCGCCGGGGCAATGGTGCCGGCGGCGGTCATCATCATAGGCATGCCACGATCGTATTCCGCCGCCGCATCCAGTACCGCTCGGTAACCGGCAAGGTTACTTTGGGAGCTCAACACATCCATGCTCTGGGCGCGGGTAATACGCGGCACAAACTCCAGCGCCACAGCCGTCACCCCGGCACCGGCAAAGCCGGCAACAGACTCAACCGCACCGTAGGGCGCCAGCACCCCCAACAGCAGTGCGCCAGATTTAATCAGCGACAGCTCGTCCACCTCGCCCTCACCCGCCGTCAGTGGCCTTTGCACTTTGAGCACAATATCGGCGTCGGCATAGACAGCCGCAACATCGGCCTCAATACGTGCACCCGCGGTCCGGTATTGCTCATCGGTAATGCGACTTTCAGTGCCGGCCCCGGCCTCAATAACGACCTCGAGCCCCATTGCCACGTATTTTTTGACTGTGTCAGGTGTTGCCGCTACGCGCCTTTCATAGGCACGGCGCTCCCTTGGCACGGCTATCTTCATAGTCTTACCCTCTGTTTAAGTAAGTGCGAAAGGTTTTAATGAATGTAGGCGCACGCGGCATAATGCGCAAGCGCCAAGTGCAATAGTGTTTTACACCACCGCACCAATCTTCCACGGATTGAACTCGGCATCACCATAACCGAGCTCTTCACTTTTGGTAGGATTCCCCGAGGCCACCGCCAGAACATGCTCAAAAATCCGCTGCCCCAAGGTCTCCAGCGTATCCTCGCCATCCAGAACGGTACCGCAGTTGATATCGATATCCTCCTGCATATGCTGATAAATAGCCGTATTGCTGGACAATTTAATACTGGGTACAGGCTTGTAGCCAAAAGCCGACCCGCGCCCGGTAGTAAAGCACACCACATTGGCACCTGAGGCCACCTGACCGGTGACCGAAACCGGGTCAAAACCGGGGCTATCCATAAATACCAGGCCTTTTTCGGTAATCGGCTCGGCATACTGATAGACACCGCGCATCACCGTGGAGCCACTTTTGGCCTGCGCACCCAAAGACTTTTCCAATATAGTGGTAAGCCCACCGGCCTTGTTGCCGGGGGAGGGATTATTATTGAGCTCAAAACCGTGTATGCGGGTATAGTCCTCCCACCAGCGAATGCGCTCCAATAAACGCTCGGCAATCTCCGGTGTTTCCGAGCGCTGGGTAAGCAGGTGTTCGGCGCCGTATATCTCCGGCGTCTCGGAATAAACCACCGTGCCGCCGTGGCGAATCAATATATCCCCGGCCACACCCAAACCGGGGTTGGCGGTAATACCCGAAAAAGCATCGGAACCGCCACATTGCACTGCCATTATCAATTCCGATGCAGGGCAGGGTTCACGCTGGGCCTGGTTCACCAGTGGCAGCATGGCGCGCACATAGGCAACGCCCTGCTCCACCGCAGCGCGAGTGCCGCCTACCGCCTGAATGGTGTAAGCTTTAAAGCGATCATTCTCTGCCAACCCAGC
>DATBNH010000322.1:0-2795 GCA_036554405.1 Cellvibrionaceae bacterium
ATTTACACGAAATTTCAGATTTTGTGCGCGACAAAGAACTCTGGTACTACCTGAGTGGACACGTGCAAGAAGGCCCCGCTTAGTCATTGATAGCGCTAACCTGTTGGCAGTTAATTAAAATAAAATTGCGTCAACATTAATCCCGTTTTAACATAAGTTAGTCATAACGCAGAGGGCTCTGCATTTTTATCACTGTTTTAATCAGGGTTTAAGCCAGGGTGGTATGAAATGAAAAACTTTGATTTAACCGGTGATCCACAATCGGCAAGTTTGCTTACCTCGGCCGATGAGTTTGACCGTTCATTGTTGCGCGCTATTCACGAGGCTTCGCCACTGGGTATTTTGGTGGTGGACGACAAAGGTGTGATTGTCTCCTTCAACAGCCAGTTTGTAGAAACCTGGAAAATCGACACGGTTTTTTTAGAGTCGGCCATGGATCAGGACAGAACCCTGCCCGAGGACCGCTTAATGCACGCGGCACTGTCGCAACTGGAAGACCCGGACGCTTTTATTCAGCGCGTGCAACAGCTGTATGAATCTCCCCAGGAGCAAGACCACTGCGAGCTGGCGCTTAAAGGCGGCCGCACACTGGAGCGCCACTCGGTGGGGTTGCACAGCGAAAATGGGCGTTACCTGGGCCGCGTGTGGTTTTTTCGCGATATTACCGTGCGCAAGCAGCAAGAGGCGGCTCTGCGCGATCTCGCCTGGCGCGACTCGCTCACCCAACAAATGAATCGCGGCCATTTTTTGCAGCGTGCCGCCGAGGAGTTCACCCAGGCGCGCGAGCAGCAAGCGCCTGCTGCTGTGCTGATGCTGGATTTGGATAACTTTAAAGAGATAAACGACCAATACGGTCACGCCGTGGGCGATGCGGTGCTGGTAATTGTTTGCCAGCGCTGGCAACATCTGTTGCGAAGCGTGGATTTATTGGGCCGTATTGGCGGCGAGGAATTTGCCGTGCTGTTGCCCGACACCGCGCAGCCCGCCGCTATTAAAGCGGCCGGGCGTCTGTGCGCGGCACTGACCAGCGAGCCTGTAGATGCCGGTGCTGCCCAGGTGCAGGTTTCTGTAAGCGGTGGCCTGGCCATGATTGCCCCGGAAGACCACAGCGTAGAAGACTCCCTGCGCCGCGCCGACGAAGCGCTTTACCGGGCCAAAAGCGCCGGCCGCAACCGCATGGAAATTTGCGACCAAAATAGCTGTGGCTAAACGGTCGCTTTCTATTTACCGGCGTTTTAGCCGGCCCCTACAAAGATGCCAACCGCTGTAAAGCCCATTCGCGCATGGGTTGGTAATCTTCCGGTAGTGCCAGTTCGCGCAGCCACTTGGCCACCATTTCTGTCTGCGGATGCTGAAGATTAATGTGGCCCATTTTGCGGCCGGGTCGGCAGGTTTTGTGGTACCAGTACAGGCTTGCACCGGGAACAGCCAGCCACTGCGGCTGGTGCTCCATACCCAGCAGGTTCACCATCACCGTGGTGCCGGTTTCGTCGGGTTGCGGCATGGGCCAGCCGAGCAGGGCACGCAGGTGCATTTCAAACTGACAAATCGACGCGCCCTGTTGCGTCCAGTGGCCGGAGTTATGTACCCGTGGTGCCAGCTCGTTAATAAGCAGTTTGTCGCCCACCAAAAAACACTCCATGGCCATTACGCCCACGTAATCCAGATGTGTCATTAGCTTGCCCAGCATGGCCTCGGCAGTCGGTTGCAGGGCGGCAAAACGCTGGGGTTGATTAATGCTAAAGGTGAGCACACCCTGGGTGTGCAGGTTTTCGGTGAGGTGGTAAAACACACAATGGCCGTCGCGGCTGCGCGCGCCCACCAGCGACACCTCGGTGTCAAAGGCAATGGCAGACTCGGCAATGGCATTGGTTTTCCAGTTGGGCAGGGCGGTGTTTTCGTGGGCTTTTACCCGGCACTGGCCACGGCCATCGTAACCACCGCGGGCGCTTTTGAGCAGAAAATCTGGCCCCAGGGTAGCGTGTAAATCGGCTGCGCTATCGGACTCCTGTGGGCGGCACCAGGGCGCGGTGGCCAGTTGCAGTTGGTCTAACAGGGTTTTTTGATCGATGCGATTGGGCAGCGTGTCCAGGGTTTTGGCATTCTGCCAACCCGCGTGCTGGCGCAAGGCGCGGGTGCCCTCGTTATCTGGCCAGTGCTCACTCTCTACAGTAATCAGCGTATCGGGCGTGGGCATTTCTGGTGCCTGTGGGTCCAGCAGTTGTATCTCGGCACCTATGCGCTCACCGGCGCGTTGCAGCATCCAGCCCAGCTGGCCACGGCCGAGGATGGCGATGGGTTGACTCATAAGGGAAAATCCAGAGAACTGTTATCGAGTACCGTTTGGGTTTGGGCTTTGCGCCACTGCTGAAAACGCTCGCGCAAATCGGGGTTATGCAGCGCCAGTACCTGGGCGGCCAGCAAGCCGGCGTTAGCGGCACCGGCCTCGCCAATGGCCAAGGTGCCAACGGCAATGCCCTTGGGCATTTGCACAATAGACAGCAGACTATCCATGCCATTTAAGGCCTTGCTCTGTACCGGCACACCGAAAACCGGGAGCGTGGTAATGGCCGCAATCATACCGGGCAGGTGAGCGGCGCCACCGGCGCCCGCCACAATCACCTGATAGCCGCGCTCTTGTGCTGATTCGGCAAAGTCGTACAGCTTTTGCGGGGTACGGTGCGCCGAGACCACTTCGGCATGCCAGCTTACGCCCAGCGCGGTCAGCAGTTCGGCGGCTTTGCTCATCACCGGCCAGTCGGACTGCGAGCCCATGACAATGGCAACATCTGTTG
>DATBNH010000355.1:0-9532 GCA_036554405.1 Cellvibrionaceae bacterium
CCCAAAACCGACATTATTCAACAAATTGGCAAGGTGGTATTGCTGTACCGCGCCGCCAAAAAACCCAATCCAAAACTGTCGAATTTGTTGAGATAACGTCAGACGTCGGATGTCTGACGACGTGAAACAAGACTGATCCCGTCAATATTCGCTTTGCCTGACGATTACTCACGTCAGACGTCCGACCTCAAACATCCGACGCTTACGGAGTAAGCCCTACAGATGCTCCACTTTTTCAATTTCGTACTCCACCTCCCCGCCCGGGGTTTTTACCACCACCACATCGCCTACTTCTTTGCCGATCAGGGCGCGGGCGATGGGTGAGCTGATGGAAATTTTATTTACTTTCACATCCGCCTCATCATCGCCAACGATACGATAGGTTTTTTCCTCGTCGGTTTCACAGTTAACAATAGTCACCGTGGTGCCGAAGATCACCTTGCCCGTGGCAGCAATGGCTTTTACATCGATAATCTGGGCATTGGATAATTTGCCTTCAATTTCCTGAATGCGCCCCTCGCAAAAACTCTGCTGTTCGCGCGCGGCGTGATACTCGGCATTTTCTTTTAAATCGCCGTGCTCCCGCGCCTCAGCAATAGCCTCGATAATCCGCGGACGCTGTACTCTTTTTAAATCTTCAAGCTCAGCGCGCAACGCTTCAGCGCCTTCAATAGTCATGGGAAATTTAGTCATGGCTGCTACTCCCGTGCAGTGTTTGCAAACGACGCACTTGTTTTTCAGAACCGAACCGCAATGCCATACACACCGCCTCGCCGCCGGCCAGCGTTGTAGTGTAATACACCCGATGCGCTTCAGCACTCCTGCGAATGGATGCCGAGTCGCGAGTTGCCTGACGGCCCTCTGTGGTATTGATGATTAAATCAACCTGATCGTTTTTAATCATATCGACAATATGCGGGCGCCCCTCAACCACCTTGTTCACCAGCTCCACATCCACATTGGCCGCCTGCAATACTGCGGCAGTGCCACGGGTGGCCACCAGGGCGAAACCGAGGCTGACTAACTCGCGGCCAATGGCCACAACACCGTTTTTATCTACATCGCGTACACTGATAAAAGCGCGACCCTGGGTAGGAATTTTGTTATTGGCGCCCAGCTGACTTTTGCCATAGGCTTCACCAAAAGTTGCACCTATGCCCATCACTTCACCGGTGGATTTCATCTCGGGGCCGAGAATTGGATCTACCGCCGGAAATTTATTGAACGGAAATACCGCTTCTTTCACACTGTAATAAGTGGGCACAATCTCAGTGGTAAAACCCTGCTCGGCAAGCGTAGTGCCAGCCTGACAGCGCGCGGCAATTTTAGCCAGCGACACACCGATGCACTTGGACACAAAGGGCACGGTACGCGAAGCGCGAGGATTTACCTCGATCACGTAGATTTTGCCATCCTGATAGGCAAGCTGGGTATTCATCAAGCCGACCACGCCCAACTCCAGCGCCATGGCTTTAACCTGCTCACGCATTTCGTCTTGCACATCTTTGGCCAGTGAGTAAGGCGGCAGCGAACAGGCCGAATCACCGGAGTGTACACCGCACTGTTCAATGTGCTGCATAATGCCGCCAATCACGACTTGCTTACCGTCAGATACCGCATCGATATCCACCTCGATGGCCGCACTTAAAAAGTGATCGAGCAACACCGGCGCATCTTCGGATACTTTAACGGCCGAGTGCATATAAGTGCGCAGCTCTTCTTCTTTGTAAACAATTTCCATGGCACGGCCGCCCAGTACATAAGAGGGGCGTACCACCAGCGGATAGCCCACTTTATCGGCGGCAATCAGCGCTTCTTCCAGCGAGCGCACAATCGCATTGGGTGGCTGCAACAAGCCCAGGGTTTCAATCATTTGCTGGAAGCGTTCGCGATCTTCGGCGCGATCAATCGCATCGGGGCTGGTACCTATAATCGGCACGCCTTCGGCCTCCAGTGCGCGCGCCAGCTTCAGCGGCGTCTGCCCACCAAATTGTACGATCACACCTTTAGGTTTTTCCTTATGAACAATTTCCAGCACGTCTTCCAGGGTGACCGGCTCAAAGTAGAGGCGATCAGAGGTATCGTAATCGGTAGAGACTGTCTCGGGATTACAATTAACCATAATGGTTTCATAGCCATCTTCGCGCATGGCCAGCGCGGCATGTACGCAGCAGTAATCAAACTCAATGCCCTGACCAATACGGTTGGGGCCGCCACCGATTACCAGAATTTTAGGTTTGTCAGAAGGCTCGGCCTCGCACTGCTCATCATAACTGGAGTACATATACGCGGTGGAGGTGGCAAACTCGGCAGCGCAAGTATCAACACGTTTATATACCGGGCGGATATTCAGTTTGTGGCGCAGGTCGCGCACTTTTTTCTCTTTGACGCCGAGCAATACACTCAAGCGCTTATCAGAGAAACCCTTGCGCTTTAACAGGTATATATCATCGGCGGTGAGCTCATCGAGCTTGGCGGCGCGCACTTTTTGCTCAAGTTCAATCAGCTCGCGAATTTGCTCTAAGAACCAGGGGTCAATTTTTGACGTTTCAAAAATTTCGTCAACGCTCATGCCCAGACGAAAAGCATCGCCCACATACCAAATCCGCTCGGCACCCGGGGTGGTCAGCTCGCGGCGAATACGCGCCGGTGATTCTTCGGCCGACAAGTCCAGTTTAGACTCAAAACCGGCAGAGCCCACTTCCAGGCCGCGCAAGGCTTTTTGTAAAGACTCCTGGAAAGTGCGACCAATGGCCATCACCTCACCCACAGACTTCATTTGGGTGGTCAGGCGAGCATCGGCCTCACCAAATTTCTCAAAGGTAAAGCGCGGCACTTTAGTGACCACGTAATCGATCGACGGCTCGAAAGACGCCGGCGTTGCACCGCCGGTAATTTCGTTTTGCAATTCGTCCAGGGTGTAACCCACCGCCAGTTTGGCGGCAATCTTGGCAATGGGAAAGCCGGTGGCCTTGGAGGCCAGCGCCGAGGAGCGCGACACCCGTGGGTTCATTTCAATCACCACCAGGCGACCGTTTTCGGGGTTAACCGCAAACTGCACGTTGGAGCCGCCAGTTTCCACACCGATCTCGCGCAATACCGCAATCGATGCATTACGCATAATCTGGTATTCCTTGTCGGTCAGTGTTTGTGCTGGCGCCACGGTAATGGAGTCGCCGGTGTGCACACCCATAGGATCGAAGTTTTCGATGGAGCAGACAATAATGCAGTTGTCATTTTTGTCGCGCACCACTTCCATTTCATATTCTTTCCACCCCAGCAGCGACTCATCAATCAGCAGTTCATTGGTGGGAGAAAGATCGAAACCACGGGTACAGATTTCTTCAAACTCTTCCCAGTTGTAAGCGATGCCGCCACCAGAACCGCCCATGGTGAAAGACGGGCGAATGATTACCGGAAAGCCGTATTTTTTTGGGACCTCTTTGGCCTCTGCCATGGTGTGGACGATATCGGCGCGGGCGCACTCAAGGCCGATACGCTTCATGGCCTGATCGAACAGCTCGCGGTCTTCGGCCATGTTAATGGCTTCTTCTTTGGCGCCGATCAACTCCACGCCGTATTTTTCCAGCACGCCATGCTTGGCCAAATCCAACGCGCAGTTAAGCGCAGTCTGCCCGCCCATGGTAGGGAGAATCACATCGGGGCGCTCTTTTTCGATAATGCTGGCCACTGTCTCCCATTCCACCGGCTCAATGTAAGTCGCATCGGCCATGGCCGGGTCGGTCATGATAGTGGCGGGGTTAGAGTTAACCAGAATGACCCGGTAACCCTCTTCGCGCAGCGCTTTACAAGCCTGTGCGCCGGAGTAGTCAAACTCGCAGGCCTGGCCAATCACAATGGGGCCGGCGCCTAGAATCAGAATACTGTTAATGTCTGTACGTTTTGGCATGTCACTCTCGCTCGGAAAATCGGTTCAACGGGTTGCTTGGGGTCGGCAGTCAGCATCCGCCGTTCACCGTTTCGCTTTCTCCATTAACTCAATAAAGTGGTCAAACAGACCTGCGGCATCGTGGGGGCCGGGGCTCGCCTCCGGGTGACCCTGAAAACTGAAGGCGGGCTTGTCGGTACGGTGTATACCCTGCAAGGAGCCATCAAACAGCGACTTGTGCGTAGCCCGCAAGTTGCTCGGCAGCGTAGTCTCATCGACCGCAAAACCGTGATTCTGAGCAGTAATCATCACAAAACCTGTGGCCAGATCCTGCACCGGATGGTTGCCACCGTGGTGACCAAATTTCATTTTCAGGGTTTTAGCACCAGAGGCCAGTGCCAACAGCTGATGACCCAGGCAGATACCAAAGACCGGGATATCGGTGTCCACAATGGTTTTAATGGCGCTAATGGCGTAGTCACAGGGCTCCGGATCGCCAGGGCCGTTAGCCAGAAACACACCGTCGGGCTTCATCGCCAATACTTCGCTGGCCGGCGTCTGCGCCGGTACGACTGTGAGCTCACAACACCGATCGGCGAGCATACGCAGAATATTGCGCTTAACACCGTAATCGTAAGCCACCACTTTAAAGCGCGGGGACGACACTTGCGGGTGCCCCTCGCCCAACCGCCAGCTGCCCTCGGTCCAGGGATAGGCTTGTTTACAGCTCACCTCTTTGGCCAAATCCATACCTTTGAGCCCGGCAAATCCCCGAGCAGCGTCCAATGCGCGCGCCTCGTTAATATCGCCGGCGACAATACAGCCGTTTTGGGCACCCTTGTCGCGCAACAGGCGCGTCAAGCGGCGCGTGTCGATATCGGCAATGCCCACCACGCCGCGCTCGGCAAGATAGTCACCGAGGTTTTGTTGGGTGCGAAAACTGCTGGCAAGCAGCGGCAGATCGCGAATCACCAACCCCGCCGCCCAGATCGTAGCGCACTCATCATCCTCAGGCGTGGTACCGGTATTGCCAATATGGGGATAGGTGAGAGTGACAATTTGACGGGCGTAGGACGGGTCGGTCAGGATTTCCTGATAACCGGTCATGGAGGTATTAAACACCACCTCACCAACGGACAACCCATCGGCACCAATGGCGGAACCGCGAAAGACGCTGCCGTCTTCGAGCACTAACAATGCAGGTCTCAGGTCTCCAGTAATCAAGTCAATTCCTCCACATTTCACTTTTTTCGTGCCGAGCGAAGCGACCGCACCTGTGGGGTGCGTGGCTGTCAGAGACATCACTCGGTGAGAAGCCTGCCGCAAGTTGCAAAAAAGCGAGATGAAAAGTCAGGTTTCATCTCGCTTTTTGGCCAATTCGGGTGTCGCCACCACAGGCGCGGCTTTAGGGTACAAACTAACCGCGAAGTTTAAGCCACGGGGGCATTTTTGTCCAACGCTAAAACCCTCGTTTTTTGGGTTGTCGGCAGGCGCTTGCTGTGGCGCAGGCTCAGTTCGGGGCCAAATAGCCTATAAATGAGAGCCTGCTCACACAGGCGCACCAGGACGCGTCAGCGCACCAACACCGCCACTCAGAGCATAGAGTTGAGCTCTATCAAGCTCACTACAGCTAGACCAGCCAAGCTTTAAGACAACAAAATAGTAAAGATACCTCGAAACTGCCCGCGGCAAGCCTGTATTCCGTAACAAATTCCCACAAACCAGTTATGCCGCTATGGTACTATTGGCCCTTTTTACTGCAGGCCACAAACATATAACTCACCATGCCAACTGCCCTATTTTCTCGACCTTTTATACTTACTGGCCTACGTTTTTCCGCCTTATGGGTACTATTATGCCTCCCGTCCAGCATCGGGCTGTGGTTGTTACAAGATGAACCGGCGCAGTCCTGGCTTTTCCTGTTAATGGCTACACTTTCGCTGACCATGGGGCTGTGGCTACTACGGTCCCTACCTTCGCCCTTACATGTGATTACCGTTATATGCGCTTTAACACTGCTGATGGCCATTCGATTTGTGCATTTGGGTTTGGTGAATTTCAGCGGCTCCGGCTTTTCCGCAGAATTTTTTCTTCATTTAGACTGGCACACCCTAGAGGCCAGCTGGCATCTATACGGATGGCGTATTCCGCTTGGCATTGTGGCTGTTCTGGCGGTAATCTATATATGCCTGCAATTAAATTTACGCTTGCCTGCACTCAAGGCTAAACACGCATTGAGCCTGAGCCTATTGGCGTTGCTCGGACTTATGTGGAGCCAATCATCATTGCCAGAAACGCATTTTTTTCGCGCCAGCGTGAACGGTTTAAAAACGAATCATCACTTGCCTGACCTTTACGAATTGCAAAACCGCTGGCGCTCAAGTGAGTTGGTGAGCGCTACCCTGACACCCAAAAGCAAATTACAGGTTAAGGCTCCGGATACGCCTCAAAATCTGATTTTCATCTATCTCGAATCCGTGGGGCTGTCGGTTATGGAGCATCCCGACTGGCCAGAGCTTATGCCATTTCTCAGCGCCTTAAACCATCAGCATTCACTAACTAACAATCTGCATGCCAGTGGATTTATAACCATTGAAGGGATTGTTAATAGTCAGTGCGGGACTCTCTTCCCATTTGGTAGCGGCAGTGATAGCTTGGCAAATGGCGCCAATCTTGCCGAAAACATGATTTGCCTCGGCGATGTATTGAGCGCGGCAGGATACGACAACCACTATCTTGGCGGAGCTAGTATCGACTTCTCAGGTAAAGGTGCTTTCCTCAAGGCTCATGGGTACCCTCAACCACGGGGTACCAATCACTGGATATCGCAAGGTCTCAAGCCTCAAGATGGCACCTGGGGGATCAGCGACGCTGATATCTTCTCCAAAGCCACTGAGCTACTTACCGAATTACAAGGCGAGTCGTTACCTTTTAATTTAACACTCTTAACTATTGGCACTCACATCCCGGGTTTTTTGTATGAACAGTGTCAACCCTACCCTCACGATGAAGATCCGTTTATTAATGCGTTGCACTGTACCGATCAGCTCCTTGAACAATGGGTTGAACAATTAACGCAACTAGGTCTACTGGAAAACACATTGCTCGCCATCACTGCCGACCACCAGGTCTTTCCTAATTCGCGTATGCGTTCTCTTTTTGGCGACAAGGTATACGATCGCCGCATGCCGGTAATTTTACTAAACTCAAAATCCACACCTGAGCCCATTCGAAAAATTGGCGCAAGCTACGACTTAGCACCTACATTATTGGACTTACTGAACATAAAACACAATGCCAGCTTTGCATTGGGGCGATCATTATTCGACGAAGATTATCACCCCTTATATTTTGTTAACCGCTATGAAGACTTTCTGGGCACTGAAGTTAAACGTCGTACAGCCACTCAATGCAATGATAGCGAAGCTGCACCAGCTGATTGGTCGCAACCCATGTCATTTTGTCAGACAGTCGATCTAATGAACCTGCTACGTCGACAAGTAGAGCTGCTATCCAACAACACGCCCACCATTGCCTGTGATCACGACACCCCCCTGGCAGCGGCTATTAATCAATCCGGCAATGTCCAGATTTCTATTAATGCTAACGATATCACCGAACAATTCACCAACAGGGGTCGGCCCTTAAAAGAAAACCAATCAGGCTTATATCTCCTCTGGTTCAATGAGAAGGGCCGGTTGATTAATTTACAATTTGCTCCGGCAGATTCTGCTCACAGCCGTATTTTAAGTCTACCAGACAGTAATCATGCCTCCACCTGGTTGGCCTTGTGGAAACCTGAAGAAAACAACCAGCCACCAGAATGGCTCCCTGCAGAACATAGCGAAGCAGGTATATTTTTAGCTACAATACAAGGTGAGAATGTTGACTGGGAGGCTCAACACGACGCAAGTGTTGACAGTGGCTTACAATGGGCGCTTTCAAAACAGCAGTGTCAATCGTTATACGGCCAGTAACTCAAAAGCATATTGCTATCGCTCAGAAAATTTCTGCGGAGAATACATACAGTGATACACGATCTCGATCAAGCCCAAGCGCCGTCAGACACTCTTACTGCAGACGCGTGTATCGTTGGAGCAGGGCCTGCAGGCATATCCTTAGCGCTCACGCTGGCTCGCCAGCGTCCTGATTGGCATATAGTATTGCTTGAGGCTGGAGGATTCGAAAATGCCACAGACCAAGAAAAGGATATTTATACGGTCGAGCTCGGCGAAAAAAGCTACCCTGTGCTGGACATATCCCGAAGAAGAAAGTTCGGTGGAACCAGCACTCACTGGGGAGGTTGGTGTAAACCGTTAGACGCCACAGATTATGAGGACAACACCACGTGGGATGCACCTGCCTGGCCTATAAATGCAGAAACACTGTCACCCTACCTCAAAGATTCTTTACGCTGGGTAGAAATCGAGAGTGAAGACTTCAATATAGAGAATGTGCGCAACAACCACGCCGACAAACTATTAAACCTACCCCATGAAAGCAACATTCGAGAATCAGTTTTTCGCTTCAGCCCACCCACACGCTTTGGCGATCGCTACCGGCAAGATATCGCGAGTCAGGAGAACCTGACTTGCCTGACGCATGCCAACCTGTACGAACTAGTTACATCGGCTGACCGCATAACCTCTGCCAAGGCACGGTCGCTTAGCGGAGAACAGGTAAATATTACTGCAACGCATTTTGTACTGGCATTAGGTGGCATGGAAACTACTCGCCAACTACTCAACTTACGAAAAAATGACCACGAGGATGGCACTGGCTTGCATTCATGGCACCTTGGCCGTTATTTTGCCGACCACTACGGTCTGCGACCAGGCTTGGTTTTGGCTCCAGAAAATTTGCAATATCATCGATTCTCTGACAGTTCCGGCGCCGTTATGCCGGTATTAAACTTTTCCGAATATGCTATTCGCACACAAGGCTATAATAATTCCTGCATGATGCTCAGTGCAGTTAACGCTGAAAACTCTCTTCTAAATGGTTACGGTGGGCATACAGGCTTGGGATTTAGTGCAGATAGTTACTGGCACTACCGTGTGCAAATGATTATTGAGCCCAGACCCAACCCTGAGAGCAGGCTTACCCTGATCCAAGAACGTTGCGAGCTCGGGCTGCGACGCATGAAACTGGATTGGCGTCCCCACGCAAGCGACTTTACTGCAGGCTATGCACTTTACCAAACACTGGGGGAGGCATTAAGCATTACAGGCAAAGGACGTTGGCAGCTTGCCAACCCTGACTCAAAAGAAGTCAGATCTAATGTTAACGGCGCCTGTCATCATTTAGGCACTACGCGCATGGCAAAAAATCCTGAAGATGGCGTTGTCGACAATAACCTGAAAGTTTTTGATTCTGAAAATCTCTATGTTGCCAGCTCTTCAGTATTCCCCCGTTACGGGCACGCCAATCCAACACTTACTCTGATCGCCCTATCATTGCGCCTAGCGCATCACTTATCAGAAAAGCAACCGGAAGAAACCGCATGATCACACGCCGAGCATTAATTGCAGGTTCGTTGGCCACCGCTGCCGCCGCTTCCGGCCTTTACTGGCTAGGAGAAAATGGCAGATTAAACCTCACGTCCAATGGAGAGCTAATCGTTGAGACCGGATTAGGCCAGCA
>DATBNH010000370.1:0-1689 GCA_036554405.1 Cellvibrionaceae bacterium
TGGTAGCTGGCACCGGCGCGGGCGGCTTTATCGGCCAGTGCCAGCGAGTCGTGACAGGTGATGCCGATAATGGCCTCGGCACCCAGCACAGCGCGGGCTTCGGCTATGGGCGTGTCGGTTTGGCCCAGATGCACACCCGCCGCACCTACCTGCTGGGCAAGGGCGATATCGTCGTTGATGATTAACTGTGCCTCATGGCACTGGCACAGTTGCTGTAATGTCTTTGCCTCGAAAAGGCGTCGCTGATGATCCTGGCTCTTATTGCGGTATTGTAGCCAGGTGCATCCCGCACCGAGAATATCAGTACAGGCGATAAATAATTGGTCGCTGGTGAGAGCGCTGTCGGTAATAGCGTATAGGGGATTGGGCATGAGCGCATTTTACTGGTGCCGGGCGAGAGGTGCAAAAAGTTTAGCGCGTCTGCCCGGTGGCCCAGTGCAGACGATTGGGGATGCAGTGGCCCATGCCCAGCCGGCGGCTGGCTTGCAGGCAGTTCCAGGTATATTGCTGGCCCTGCTCAATGGCGTCTTCAAACAAAAAACCGTGTGCCAGATACGCGGCAATACTGGCGGACAAGGTAGCACCGCTGCCGTGGCTGAATAGCCTGAGCCTGGGCCAGGGGTAGGGGCGCATGGGTTGCTGCTGACGATACAGGCGGTTTTCGTAGTTATCCGAGGTGCGACAGGCGCCGGTAATCAGCACAGCTTTGCCGCCGTAATCGAGTAGTTCCTGCCCACAGGCATCGACGGAATCAGCCCGTTGGGCCAGCTGGTGGGCTTCGACAATATCGGGCGTCACTACCGAAGCCAGCGGCAACAACAGGTTTTGCAGGGCGCGAATCAGCTGTTTACCACTATCTAATTGTGGAAGATCTGGCCGCGAAATAGACAAATTGACTACCGGGTCGAGTACCACCGGTAAGTCTGGATAGTCACATAAAATAGTGTGTAGTGCTTCAATCTGGGATACCTGACAAAAATAGCCAAGCTTGATGGCCTTAATGGGCATGTCGGCGAGGATGGCGCGAGTCTGTTCGATAATAAGATTGGCGTCGGTGGGCACCAGATCGATTAACTGGCGGGTATCGCGCGCGCACAGTGCTGTGACCACTGTACAGCAGTGGCAGCCGAGACTGATGGCGGTTTCAATATCCGCCTGGATGCCGGTGCTGCCAGAGGGGTCGTGGCTGGACAGTGAGAGCATGACCGGTGTTTGCGCGCTACCGAGGGACATGGTGTTGCCTTGATTGGCTGAGCGGGTATAAAAAGTCTAGCACAGCCCCATAATTAAAAAGGTTTAACCACCGCCAACACGACAATGATTATCAAAAAAACCACCGGAATTTCGTTAAACCACCGGTAGAATACGTGGCTTTTGGTATTTTCGTCGCGGGCAAACTTTTTCATTAGAACTAAACACACGTGGTGATAACCCACCAGTATGAACACTAAAAATAATTTGGTATGCATCCAGCCCATTTTCAGCCAGGCCGGATTGAGATACAGCAGCCAGATCCCCAGGGCAATGGTGGCAATCATCGATGGCAGCATAATAACCCGATAGAGTTTGCGCTCCATCACTTTAAAGCGCTCGCGGCTGGTTTCGTCCTCGCTCATGGCGTGGTACACAAATAGCCTTGGCATGTAAAACAGAGCGGCAAACCAGGTGATAACGGCAATTAAATGAAAG
>DATBNH010000389.1:0-8149 GCA_036554405.1 Cellvibrionaceae bacterium
AATTTTTTCGCCGGCCAGTTCGGTATAACAGGTGGAACTGCCGTAAAAAAGAGCGATAGGCGCAGGGGTCATAACAGTTCGATCCAGGTTTCTATCCAGGCCAGCGCCTCGCTGTCTGGGTCCAGCCCGCTGCTGGCATCCAGCACCAGCGGCTCACCCACGCGCTCGGCCCCTATATCACTCATGGCATGGTCTATGGTGCGTCCCGCCTCGCCGAAGGTGGCATAGCTGCTGTCGCCGAGGTTGATGACGCCGTAGCGTCTGCCCGCAAGCGGGGGTAACTCGCGCACAAGGCTCAGATAAAACGGCTGAATATTGCCGGGCAAGTCACCGGCACCGGTGTTGGCGGTGCAAATCAGTAAAATATCGTCGGGGTTGTCGGTCACATCGGCTATTTCCGGCAGCGGATTGACCACCACCTCATGGCCGCGCGCCTCTACATGATCTTTCAACGTCCCGGCCACGCCCAGGGCGGTGCCCATTTCCGTGCCCACCAGTATCTGAATTCGGGCCATACACAGCTCTCCACGCAAAAGGCGCCTATGATAAAACGTTTGTGGCGAACAGTTAAAGGCTCCCCTCAAAGCCTAGTTGCCGCCAGGCCTCGTAGACGATAACGGCGGCGGCATTGGAGAGATTCATACTGCGACTGTTCGGCAGCATGGGAATGCGTAGCACTTGATCCGGGGGCAAACTTTCGCGAATAGTTGCTGGTAAGCCGCGTGTTTCGGGGCCAAACAACAGGTAATCGGCGTGTTTAAACCGGGCCTCGCTGTGGCAGTGGGTGCCTTTGGTGCTGAGCGCAAAGATTCGCTCAGGTCTCGCGCGGTCGAGAAAATCCTGCCAGTGCCGATAAGTACTGAGACTCTGCCATTCCCCATAGTCGAGCCCCGCTCGGCGCAGGCGTTTGTCGTCCAAAACAAAACCAAGGGGCTCGATCAGGTGTAGTGTACAGCCGGTATTGGCGGCCAGGCGGATGATGTTACCGGTGTTGGGGGGGATTTCCGGCTCAAACAAAACGATGTGGAACATTTGCGGTATCTGCCATTGCGTATTATGTTGGGTATAGTAACAAGCCTAATTATAAGCTTGGGTTATTATTAAATAGAGAAAAATACGCCATACTGTGAAAACAGGCTGCTAGAATGGCTACTATAGCAATTACCGCAACAAATAAGGGGGCGGCGTTTGAAGTGGTTCGGGGCTAAAGCAGGTGCATATCGATCGGTAGGCCTTGAAATAGGATCCGAGGGTTTGGCTTTTGCCGTGGTCGAGCGCGCTCGAGGCAAACTGCCACGATTGTTGCACGCCGAATATATTGCCGAGGCAACAGCGCCGGACAAACGCCTGCGCGAACGACTGGGTGAACTGCGCTGCCTGAACCTGCCTTGCAGGGCGCTGCTTGCCAATGGTCAGTATCAGTTTCTACTGGCAGATGCCCCCGATGTACCTGCCGCTGAACTCAACGATGCGGTGCGCTGGCGCATCAAGGATCTTATTAACATTCCCGTGGCCGACGCCGTGCTGGATACTTTTTTGCTACCCGAAAACTGCACCCGCGCGGGCAATCGTCTGGTTTATGTGGCGGTCGCTAAACGCACGACAGTCACTAAGTTGGTGGCGCAGGTGGCCACCGCTGGTCTCAATTTGCAAAGCATCGAGGTGCCCGAGCTGGCCCTGGCGCGGCTGGCCGACACCGTGGCTGACAGCTCGCGACCGCTGGCGCTGGTGAATCTGGTCAGTGGTGGTGGTCATCTGGTGCTGGTGCACAACAGCGAACTCTACCTGGCGCGACACTTTCAATTGCCCTATCACGGCGGGTTGCTGGACGATATTCCCGCCGATGCCCTGTTGCTGGAAATCCAGCGTTCGCTGGATTATTTCGAGCGGCAAATGCGGCAGAGTCCGCCGCAGCAACTTTTTCTTACCGGTGAAAA
Organism: Cellvibrionaceae bacterium; assembly: GCA_036554405.1. Classification (GTDB taxonomy): domain Bacteria; phylum Pseudomonadota; class Gammaproteobacteria; order Pseudomonadales; family Cellvibrionaceae; genus Gilvimarinus. The sequence continues at coordinate 1,938 of DATBNH010000389.1, forward strand.
TATCAGTGAAGATAAACTCACCGATAATTTGCGTCAGGGGCTGTCGGCCTCTATAGAGCTGTTATCACTAGGCGGTATTATCGATGTCGATGACAGCGTGCCGGAGCACACTCTATCGCTGTGTATGCCTGCGCTGGGCGCGGCCCTCAATGAATCGAGGGTGAAGTAATGCAGACGCTGAATTTATATCTACCCGAATTTAAGCCCGATCGCAGCCCTCTGCGGCTCAGTCAAATGGGGCTGGTAGCTCTTATTGTGGTGTTACTTTTATTGATGTTTTCGGTTTTTTATGCGCGTAGCAACAACCAATTGGCGGTTGAGCAAGCTATGGTTGATCAACAGTTAAACAGCCTGAAGGCTCAGCGCGATAGCCTGCAAAAAGCCAGTGCCGCAACCGACTCGAGTCAGCTGGATGCACAAATTGTCAATGCCGAAATTGCCATCAGTACCCGCCGCAGCTTACGCAATCAAATGGCGTTGCAAAGCGGTGATGATGCGCCGGCACTGTCGCAGCAAATGCGCGCGCTGGCGCTTAGCAGTAGTAGTGATTTTTCTCTCGACGCTTTTGCCTTGTTACACGCTGGCAACTATGTGGAGTTGGCTGGCAAGTCGCGTACCCGATCGGCGCTGCCGGTATACTTGCAAAAACTCAAACTCGACAGCGCCTTCGCCGACACCCGTTTTGGCACCGTGCTTTTGGATGAAGCCGAAGATTCTGGCCTCTATTATTTCCGGCTGGGCACGCTAGCAGGAGGTGAGCATGAAGCTCGATAAATCCTGGCTGGATAAAATTGACAAGCTCAGTTTGCGCGAACGGGTGATTGTATTAGTGGCGGTGTTGCTGGTTATCTACGGCCTTTGGTTTTTACTGTGGTTTGCAGGTGCCAGTAGTAAACGCGATTTACTGGAGGCCAATAGCGCCGCGCAAGTCACCGAACAGAGTAATCTCAGTCAGGAAATCGAGGTATTTAATCGTGTCTTGAGCGGTGATGCCAGCAGCGAAAAGCAGCGCCAGCTGGCAGCGTTGAAGGCAACGCTGGCCGCACTGGATCAAGATTTGGCGCGCCTGTCCCAGGGTTTGGTGCCAGCGCGGCAGTTACCTGAAATTTTACGGGATATGCTCGCTCAGACAGAGGGCGTAGTGCTGGTCGAGTTGCAAACCTCGCCGGTAGAAAAGCTGGTACTCGGTGACGCCGAGGACGAAAGTGCCACCGGTGTTTACAAGCACACGGTTAATATGACTATTCGCAGTGATTATTTTGCGGTCATGCATTTTATCGAGCGGCTCGAAGGCTTGAGCTGGCGCCTTTATTTTGACCAGCTACGCTATCAGGTGAGTGAGTATCCTGAAGCCGAGGTAATGCTCAAGGTGTACACCTTGAGCGCTGACAGAGGTAGCTTTGGTGTTGAACAATAAGCGGTTTTGCATACTGGCATGGTTGATGGTTCTGCCCCTATGGGCCGGGGCCGAGGTGTTGCGCGATCCTACTGCACCGCTGGTTTCAAGAGCTGATGGCTCAGAACAGGGACTGCAGTTGCACTCGGTATTGATTAGCCAAGACCGAAAATTGGCTATTATTAACGGTGTGGCGGTACGCGTTGGTGAAGCCCTGCCCGGTCGTGCCGATACCGTTGTCGAGCAAATCGACCCCAAACGTGTCATTGTGCGCAAAGGCTCGGTGCGCGAAACACTGCACTTGCACCAAGAGTATTTGACAAAAGAACACTAACAGCCTGCCAGGGAATGTTCCCTTGCGAAATACAGAGGCCGACAATCGATGATCCGACAGGCAAAATCATTACCACTCGTTCTGGCGCTCGCCACTTTAGGGTTATGGGGTTGCGCCCAGCCTCAACCCAAAACGCTGGCCATTGAAGAGCAGATGGATGCAGCGGCAGATAGACCGCAAGCGCCTCTGGCTGTACCCGACGCAGTCAATGATGCGCTGCTGGCGCGCGATACGGTGAGCACACCGGAAGACGCTGAGCGTTTTGATGTGTCGGTAAACAATGTGCCTGCCAGTGCTTTCTTTTTGAGTTTGAGTGATGGGACTAATGACAATATTGTGGTGCATCCGGGTGTGGAGGGTGTTATTTCGCTCAACCTGAAAAATGTAACGATTGTAGATGTCCTGGATGTGGCGCGTGATATTTATGGTTATGAATATCGCAATCGTAACGGCATCTACACCATTTATCCCAACACCTTACGCAGTGAAGTATTTCACATTAATTACCTCGATGTGCAGCGAGTCGGTATCTCTGACACCAGTGTATTGATTGGCCGCGCTGAAACTTCTTCAGGTGGCGGCAATAGCGGCAATAATCGTGGTGGTAGCTCAAACGATACGGCCAATCTGCTGGATATGCTGGAAGATGCCCCGGGTGGTGGTTCCGGCTTGGCGCCGGGTTCGCGAGTGCAGACCTTGAATCGCACAGATTTTTGGCGCTCATTGAAGCTGGCAGTGGAGGCAATCATCGGCAGCGGTGACGACCGTATGGTAATGGTCTCGCCTCAGGCGGGAATGATCGTCGCTAAGGGTATGCCCAGTGAGTTAAATGCTGTGCGCGACTTTCTGGAGCGATCCGAACTCAGTGTCAAGCGTCAGGTTATTCTTGAAGCGAAAATTCTGGAAGTGCGTTTAAGTGATAATTATCAGACCGGCATTAATTGGGGGGAAATCAACGGCCAATTAAATTACGGTTATCAACGCGGCTTTGATGATACTTACAGCAATGAGGTGGCGTTTCAGGATGCCAGGCCGGGCGGTACTAGTGGCGTACAAAATATAGTAGACAGTGTGGCGCGCGGTAGCAGCGAGCTATTTACCTCGGTGTTGCAAGTGGGCAATATCAGTGAACTCTTGTCTTTGCTGGCCACTCAGGGCAATGTGCAGGTGCTATCCAGCCCCCGCATCTCTACGGTCAACAATCAAAAAGCAGTGATTCGGGTGGGCTCTGATGAGTATTTTGTCACCGGTATTTCCAGCAATACCACCGCCAATGCCGCGTCGGTTACCAGCACACCCAATATCGAGCTGTCACCTTTTTTCAGCGGTATTTCGCTGGATGTAACGCCACAGATTGCCGAAGACAACAGTGTGATTTTGCACATTCACCCTGTAGTCAGTGACGTACAAGATCAGCTCAAGGTGTTTACCGTGGGCAGTGAAGACTTCGCTTTGCCATTGGCACTGCGCGGTGTTCGCGAGTCGGACAGTATTGTTCGTGCGCAGAACGGTCAGGTAATTGTGCTGGGCGGCTTGATGCAAGAAAAACAAAACAATGTCGATGGCCGGCGTCCGGGCTTGGCAGGCATTCCCTTGCTGGGCTCTATGTTTCGCTCCACTGGACGCATGAGCGAGAAAACTGAACTGGTCATTTTGTTGCGCCCGGTGGTGACCGATGATCAAACCTGGGCCGATGCTGTGGAGGCTTCACGCTCGAATATACGCGGTATTGGCGACAGTTATCGGCAAATGCTTGCAGATTGAGGTGTGCCGTGTATCGTCAGCACTTTGGCTTGACCGAGTCGCCGTTTTCGCTAACACCGGATACGCAGTTCTATTTTAATAACACCAGCCACCGCGAAGTATTGAGCGCTATTTTATTAGCGCTCAGACACAGCGAGGGCTTTATCAAAGTTGTGGGTGAAGTGGGCACCGGTAAAACCCTTCTGTGCCGTAAATTGCTCGATCATCTCGACGGTCGTTATCAAACCGCCTACATACCCAACCCCTATCTTAGCCCCGATGAACTCAAATGGTTTCTGGCCGAGGAAATTGGTGTTAGCACTAAAGATAAACCGGCCTATAAACTGCTGAATGATATTAACCAGCGGTTAATTCAGCTGGCGGCCAGCAAACGGCAAGTGGTGTTGATTGTCGACGAAGCTCAAGCCATGCCGCGTGAAACCTTGGAGGCTCTGCGTTTATTGACCAACCTTGAAACCGCCAAGCGCAAACTTTTGCAGGTGGTGTTACTGGGGCAGCCAGAGCTTGATGAGATGCTGGACCGGCCCGATTTGCGTCAGCTCAAACAGCGCATCGTTTTTTCTGAATATTTACAGGCGATAGATTCGTCCAATGTTGCCCGCTATGTGGATGCGCGGTTGATGGCGGCAGGCTATAGCGGAGAGCCGCTGTTTAGTTCACAGGCGTTGAGTTTACTGATGCATGCCTCTGGCGGAATCCCCCGGCTGATTAATGTGCTCTGCCACAAGGCGCTGATGGCCGCTTATGGCGAGGGCGCCTATCAAGTGAGTCGCAAGCATATGGCGCGAGCGGTAAAAGATACTCCCGAAAGTCGCCGCCGGGGTCAGCGGCAAGCGCAGCAACTGGTGCTATGGATGTTGACGGGAGCTCTGGCAGCACTGGTGCTTATCGGTGTGCCGCTGTGGTTTTGGGGCAGAGCATGAGCTTGATTAACGACATGCTGCAAGATCTGGATCAGCAGAGCCTGCGCCAAAAACATTCTCAAGCCCAGACTGGCGCCCGAGGCGGGGGCAGATCGCCAAAGCCCTGGGTGTTTGCGCTCGCGGCTTTTTTTCTGGTGGCGCTGCTACTGTGGTGGATGGCATCACAGCGCTCGACGCCCGCTGTTGATAATGAACTTATAGCCACATCGGATACGTCTGCAGTGACTGCAATACCCATTACCGAGCCACCCCGAAGCGAGACGACTTTAGCAACAACAGAGCCCCAAGTTGATAATATTCCCCTGCAGAACTCAGAGCCCGCCTTGCTGGTAGAGGACAGGCCGGCACAAACTAAGCCGCTTGCGGACAAGCCTTTGGCCAAGGATGCAGGCACTCCGCTCTGGTTAGACGATCTATTGCGCGCCGAGCAAGCGCTGGCTCAAGACCGGTTAATGCTGCCTGCTCACGACAGCGCCTATTTGTATTACCAGCGAGTGCTGGCGGTTGATCCGGGCAACAGGGCTGCCGAGCAGGGTTTGGCGCGCATCGCCGAGCGCTATCTGGCTCTGGCTGAAAGCGCCGTCGAGCAGGGGCAGCATTCCCAGGCGCAAACGTATCTTGAGCGGGTTTTGCAAATTAATCCGGGCCATCAACAAGCTCTGCTAATGCTACAAGCCGGCCCGGTGGTGCCCGCCGTTGCCACCGAGACAAAAGCGCAATCGGTACCTGAGCAGAATGAGCCTGAATTGACTTCATCAACCGGCTCCAGCAGGGTAACGCCCAGCATTGCCCTGCGTGAGCAGCGGCAGGTGCGCGAAGCCGAGGCATTGCTATCGGCCGGGCAAAGCGCAGAGGCCATCACCCTTCTGCAAACGCTAATCGCCGCCAGTGATGCGGCTCAAACACCCCTTGGCGACGCCCGCAATCTGTTATTAGAGCTATATTTACAAGCAGGGCAGGTTGAAAGTGCCGAGGCGCTGGTGGAGCAATCTCTGCCGCCGGTGCTGCAAGCCTGCTTGAGTGCGCGGGTATTGTTGCACCGGGGAGAGCCCGCCACGGCGCTGTCTGTGCTTGAGCGAGCCGCTGTAGGCGAAACCCGCAATGAGCCCTGCCGCACGCTGTTGGCGGGTTTGTATCAGCGTACCGGGCAGTATGAGGCGGCAGAGAGCCACTATCGCCGTCTGCTGGAAGATTTTGGAGAGCGCGGCCGCTTCTGGTTGGGCCTGGCGCTGGCACTGGATGAACAACAAGCCTATGCCGCTGCCAGTGCGGTGTATCGACGGGTATTGCAAAGCGGTGATGTTGCGCCAGAGCTTGCGGCATTTGCTCAGCAGCGCTTACAACAGTTGGGCCACTAGTCAGTGGAAAATGCGTAAACCCTATAAAGACAGTACTGAATAGAGAGCGATTATGAGCAACTCCACCGCCAAACGCATCCGCCTGGGTGATTTGCTAGTCAGCAAAGATATGATAACCGAGGCGCAATTGCAGCACGCGCTGCAAGAACAAAAGCTGACCGGCCGCAAGCTCGGGCATATGCTTATTGAGTTGGGTTTTGTCGAGGAAATGGCGCTGCTGGATCTGTTGTCCGATCAGCTCAATATTCCCTTTATCGATCTTAAACAATACCGTTTTGATACCGAGCTGGTTAAAACTCTGCCCGAGACCAGCGCACGGCGTTACAGGGTGTTGGTGCTGCGCGAGGATGCCGATGGCATTTTGCTGGGCATGGCCGATCCCACCGATATTTTCTGTCTGGATGATTTACAGCGTCAGCTCAATAAACCCATTAAAC
>DATBNH010000395.1:0-3898 GCA_036554405.1 Cellvibrionaceae bacterium
TTAAACTTGGACGACACCACCAAAGATGCTGACTTGCCGCAATTGCTCACCCGCCTTGCCAATGAATATAGCTGTGATGCCATAGAGTACCAGCGTCCCGATGAATATCGTTTGGCCGAACAGCTAAAAGCATTTTCCACGGCTATCGATAAGCCGGTAAGGCAGGTTGAATCAGAACATTTTTTATTGCGGTTTACTGATATAGATGATTATTTCACCCCCAATAAACATCAACGTATGGAAGCCTTTTACCGAAAATTGCGGATGCGTTTTAATGTGTTAATGCATGACGACAAGCCCGAGGACAATCAATGGAATTTTGATGCAGACAATCGCCAAGCTTTAAAGGCAGCCGATATTGAAAAACTGCCAGAACCTCTGTTATTTAACAATGACATCAGTAGGATTAAAGCGCGGCTCAGCCGCCATGGTATCAAGACCATAGGGCGGGTAGACGATCATCTTCTCTGGCCCATCAATCGCCAGCAATCTCGCGATCTTCTGGCGTTTTTTTGTCAGTATTGCCTGCCCTTTTTTGGCCGTTTTCAAGATGCCATGACCGCCGAGACGGAGCGACGCTGGAGCTTGTATCACTCGCGTTTGGCTTTTGCTCTTAACAGTAAAATGCTCTCGCCGCTGGAAGTAATCAATACGGCCATAGGTGCCTACCGTCAGCGTAAAGGAACTATAGAGCTGGCACAAATTGAGGGTTTTGTGCGGCAGATACTGGGTTGGCGGGAATATGTGCGCGGCGTTTACTGGGCCAATATGCCGGGCTATGCCCACACAAACCAATTGCAGGCCGAGCGCCCACTGCCCGGTTACTATTGGCACGGCAACACCCGTATGCATTGCATGAATCAGGCGATTAACCAGTCATTGGATTACGCCTACGCCCACCATATACAGCGGTTAATGGTTACCGGTAATTTCTGTCTGCTCGCCGGCATACACCCCGACGCAGTAGATAGTTGGTATCTGGGTATTTATATCGATGCCATAGAGTGGGTAGAAATGCCCAATACCCGAGGCATGAGCCAGTTTGCCGATGGCGGGTTGATTGCTACCAAGCCCTATGCGGCCAGTGGCAATTATATTCAACGCATGAGCGATTACTGCAAAAGTTGCTTTTATGATGTAAAACAAAAAACCGGCGAACGCGCTTGCCCATTTAACAGTCTCTACTGGAATTTTTTGCAACAGCATCGCGAACAATTGAGCACCAACCACCGTACCGCGATGATGTATCGCAACTGGGATAGAATGGAGCCCAGTGCCAGAAAGGCAATACTGAGTCATGCCCAAAATCTGCTGGCCGACCTTGACGGCTTGTAACATGGGGGGCTGAGTAGATATGACTTTTTATCCATCGTTTACTTGGTTCGATTAGTGAACGTTATTTTAGGTAAGTTTACTTTCCAGGGGTTTAGCATTTTGTGTAAATACGTGCTTTAATTAGCTGTTAACATTATCAACGGCTTGCCCGAATACTCGCTTGCATTATAGAGGTGGGTGCAGCCAGCGGAGAGGGTAGAATTTTGAAAAATATTTTCAGTATAAAAGCAATTGCTTTACTTGCTATGTGCGGGCTTATAGGCTGTGCTCAGGAGCAGGAAGCGCTAAAAGCCGATGATGGCAATACCAGCGAGTCGGTGGCGAGCAGCATAGAAAAGTATCAGGCTTACACTCAAAAATTTCCAGAAAGCGCTTTAATTACGCAAAACCATGCCACAGGGCATGTGGGTGATTTTTTCTTTACGCACTGGAAGGACGGTGGCTCGGCATCCTTAACCATGGAGGCAGATGGCGCCTTCAGTGTGAGTTGGCAGGGTGGCGGCTATAATTATGTGGGCGGCCCCGGTTGGCATTTTGGTGATGAAGACAGAGTGATTGGCTATCGCTTCGATGAAGACAGTGGCGCAAGCTATATTACCTTGTACGGGTGGGGGTACGACAAAACAATGCCCGACTCAGACCCGGCACACCTGGTGGAGTACTACATTTTGCAAAGATGGACTTACGACCCCAGCCAAGATGGCACCTACGGCAAAACCTTTGTCAGCAATGGCGTTGAGTATTCAACCTACCGCTCAATACGAGAGCAGAAGCCCTCAATAAACAGCCCCGCTACGTTCTACCAGTACTGGAGCAAGCCTGCCGAACAACGAGAGCTTGGGCAGGATTATGAGATTGTTTTTGCCGATCACGTCCAGGCCTGGGCCGATACTGGCTGGATTATTCCCGACATGAATAATCTCGATGCCAGTGATGACCCCACCTACCAGGTTATGGCGGTTGAGGTGTTCAACCCCGCTAGTGACGGCACTGCATCTGGCCAGGTTTGGGATGCAACGCCTTAATAAGCTTCAACTCGGAAAAGTTGACGTCTAAGTGGTTTGTAGGCTGGTGCTATTTGCAATGTGGCATCACCGTCAACTTTTCGGGTTTCCTTGATTCCCCAGCGCCAACAAGGTTTGCGCTTCCATTAGTTCGATCATAAAGGCGACCGACGCAAAAAAATCCTTACGGCTATCATCGGGGATGGGTTCTGCCAGTGGGATATTGGCAGTCACAGGGTTCACCGGGCGGTTATTGACATGCAGCTCGTAATGTAAGTGCGCGCCAGTTACGCGGCCAGTGCCTCCAGAAAGCGCTATGGGCTGGCCGCGTTCCACTCGCTGGCCTGTGCGCACCAGCGTTTTGTCCAGGTGCAAATAGCGGGTTTTGTATTGGCCGTGATGCTGAATTTCAATATAACGGCCTGCAAATGGATGGTTTTCTACCCGGTGCACCCTTCCTTCAGCGGCTGATAACACAGTTGTGCCTCTGGGTGTGGCGAAGTCGGTGCCATTGTGTGGCCGCACCCGGCGGGTTACCGGATGTAAACGCTGCGGATTAAAATCATCACTGATAGGGTATTTTCGCGACAAGGGTATGCGCATAAAAGCGCGATCTATACTTTCTCCACGGGCATTATAAAATTGGCCATTGGTATGTAAAAAAGCATCGAGTTGCTGTTGGCGATTAATGATTCTCACCCCTTCAATACGGCTCTGGCCGGTAGCTTGTGAGCCGACATAATGAGTACTGCGAACCACCTGAAAGCGAGCTCCCGCTTGAATATCGCGGGAGAAATCAATTCGATCACGAAACAGCTGGTGAATGGTGGCAATGTCGCCATCGGTTAGGCCCGAATTTTTTGCAGATGTGTAAAAGTTTCCCTGAATAAAACCCACCAGCGTTTTACTCTGCCACTGCCCGGCATCCAGTAATTCTTTATAGCTAAAAACACCGTCATCTTCACGGTTATACAATACCCGGTTGCCCGCATGTACAAATAGTTCCATTGATTGTAGTTGCCGGTTATCATCCAGCTGAAATGTTAATGTATGGCCCGGGCGCAATATATCCAGCGCCAATAATGATTGATCGGCGGCCATTATTTGATGCATTTGTTGTTGGCTAAAACCAAAGCGCGAAAAAATGCCGCTTAAACTGTCTCCGGGCTCTATGGCATAGTGATGGATGTGGTTCTTGTATATGTGTGATTTTATCTCATGGGGTGTTATAGCGCGTAGTGGCGGTGACTGCTGATGCGCTTGCTTTTCCACTTGCGGTAAGAGCCAGGCTTCATTTAACAAAGGCGGCATTTCCAGGGTGAGTGGCGGTAATGAATTTTCAGAAGAGCTCGGCCACAAAATCAGAAGAGCAGAAAAACCTGCCAGTAACAGCAACGCATGCCGATGCATTGGTGGAAAAGCGGCCGAAATCTGACCTAAAAGTGTGGACATTCGTTAGCGTTCCATAGTTAATAAGTGGCGTTATTGTATAAAAACGGAAATTGCTTTTCGCTTTGTTAGTTTCGCCACGGGGTTGTTTACTTATTCAGAGGTTCTCT
>DATBNH010000400.1:0-10516 GCA_036554405.1 Cellvibrionaceae bacterium
CGCCAATAAATCCGCCAGCATCTCGATCTGCTGCCACTGGTCATCGGTAAAACTGCGACCGCGGTGGATGATCAGCTGCTCTACACGAATGTCCGCCAGGTCCACCTCGCCCCTGAGCGCCGCCACCAGGTAGTGTGCCACGGCCAACAGAGGCGAGGCGTGCTCCAGAGATTCCCCCGCCATAATTAGTGCGGCCGTTGAATCCAACGCTGCAGCGCGTATTAACAACGAATAAGCAAAACCTCGATTGCCCGCTTGCTCCGCCGGCAGATAAGCCGCCTGTAGCGCATAGATATCCCCGCTATCGGCCAACTGATACAGGATCTCCGGCGCATAGCTTTGGTAGAGCTGCATCAGTACCGGAGAAATTCCACGCCGTTCGCGCCAGCCATCTATGTCCCCAGGGGCCTGCTCGGCGTCAGGGTCCGCGGTTGCTGACACGGTGCCAAGTGGCGCCTGCTCAGCAGAGGCTGCCGCTGTAGTCATTAACCCCCACAGCAGGACTGTCAACAACGCTTTCGCTCGCTTCATACGCCCGTCCAGATCTGATTAAGCAAAGCTGACCATTGTCCCAGACGCACCGTGTGGCAACAAGTCATCGATAGTTCAAGTTGAACAGTTCGGGGACACTCAGTGAGTACCATTTAATCACCCCCATGACTGACTTACCAATTATATAATTGGTAATACCATGCTATACTTCGACTTCCCTCTGGAGGTTCTATGTTGCGCTCACTGCTTGCTCTTATTGCCTTGTTGCTCAGTCTCACCGCTCACGCCAGCGAGAGCACTCTGCTACAACCCGCGCGCACTCTTGATCAATACCGCACCCTGTCGGATGCATTAGAAAAGCTGGACACCAGCCATCGTCAGCGCGAGCTCACCAAAGCAGACCTAGAGCAGCCCCTGCCCGCCGAGCGTACATCTCGCTTTGGTTTTGACCCGGACCAGGGGGAAGAATTTTATCGCTCGGAGGCAGGCAAACAGGTCGCTGAAAGTATATTGTCTTACCAAACGCCCTCCGGTGGCTGGTCCAAACGCACCTTGATGGGTCATGCACCGCGCCCGCTGGGCGGCGCTTATGGGGCGGAATCAAACTACATCCCTACCTTTGATAACGATGCCACCAGCACCCAGTTTTGGGAGTTAGTGAGCGCTTACCATGCCACAACTGACAAGCGCTATGCCGAGGCTGCAAACCGCGCCTTGCAATTGATTTTACTCGCCCAGTATCCCAATGGCGGCTGGCCTCAGAGCTTTCCATTGCGTGGCGGTTATCACGATGCCATCACTTTTAACGATGAACTCATCCCTAATCTGCTGGATATTGTTGCGGCGGTTGCCAGCGGCGATGAACGCCTCAACTTTCTCGATGCAATGCTGATTACCCAGGCCGAAGATAGTCTTCAGCGGGCACTGCAACTGGTGGTGAACACGCAGGTAGTTATCGACTCAGTGCCCACTATTTGGGGCGCTCAACACGACCCGGCAAGCCTGGCGCCGATCAAAGCACGCGCCTACGAACCGGCAGCCCTGGCTACCAGTGAAAGCGCAGAACTGCTGCGCGTTTTAATGAAGTTGGAACAGCCACCGGCAGCCATCAAAACGGCGATAGTAAACGCCCACAACTGGTTTGCTCACCACCGTATTGATGGCTATAGCTGGGAGCCCGGAGACAAGGGTTACAATGAGCTGATGGCCAATGCCAACGCCGGCCCCCTGTGGGCGCGTTTTTATAGCCTCGACAAGCAAAAGCCTGTATTCAGCGATCGCGATGGCAGTGTTTACGCCAGTGTCGACAAGGTCTCTGTCGAGCGCCGCCGGGGCTACGGCTGGTACACCGAAAAACCATCCAGAATTCTTAAAAGCTTTAACAATTGGCAACAGCAGCACATACCTGAAACCCAAGCTCCATAGGCTGTGGCATAATGACCGGCATTTACCGAGCTATTCTATGCTGACCTTGCCGCCGCTCTCTCTGTATGTGCATATTCCCTGGTGCGTGCGCAAGTGCCCCTACTGTGACTTCAACTCCCATCAGCGCGACAGCGCTCTGCCAGAGGATGCCTATGTGGCGGCACTGGCAGCAGATTTGGAAGCGGACGCCGCGCTTGCCCAGGGCCGTAAACTCACCAGTATTTTTTTTGGTGGCGGCACCCCCAGCCTGTTTTCCGCAGCAGGCATCGGCAACATACTGGCACACGCCGAGCGCACCATCGGTTTTGATGATGCCATTGAAATTACCCTGGAAGCCAACCCCGGCACTTTTGAGCAGGCACGTTTTCGCGATTACCGTGCCTGTGGCGTCAACCGCCTCTCCATTGGCATGCAAAGTTTTGATGACCAGCAGCTCAAAAAGCTCGGCCGCATTCACGACGGCCAGGCGGCGAAACAGGCGGTAACTACCGCTCGCCGCGCCGGTTTTGACAATATCAACCTCGACCTGATGCACGGCCTACCGGGGCAAGATATTTATGGCGCACTGAACGATCTGCACATTGCGCTGGATTTTAGCCCGGAACACCTCAGCTGGTATCAGTTAACCATTGAGCCCAATACGGTTTTTTTCAATACGCCGCCGCAGCTGCCAGTGGATGACACCCTGGCGGATATTCAAGATAGCGGTCACGCCCTGTTAATGCAGGCCGGTTTTAGCCGCTATGAAGTATCGGCCTACGCACACGGGCCGCGTGCGCGCCACAACATGAATTACTGGGAGTTTGGTGACTATTTGGGTATAGGCGCAGGCGCCCACGGCAAGGTGAGCTACCCCGACAGCGGTGAGATTTTTCGCTACCACAAAAGCCGCCAGCCCGAGCACTACCTGGCGGCACCCAATCAGCCCAAACGCTTTGCCAACCCCTACACAGCCGGGCGAACACCGCTTACCGCCGAGGCACTACCGCTGGACTTTCTGCTCAATGCGCTGCGTTTAAGCGAGGGCTGCCCAGCTAATTATTTCACTGAACGTACCGGCCTGCCCCTGAGTGCGTTGCAGCCTCAATGGCAACAATTACTCACGCGTGGGCTGGTGGAACCCGTTGATAGACATCTGGTGGCCACAGAGCTGGGGCAGCGCTTTTTGAATGATGTGCTGGGGCACTTTCAATAACACCGCAGTGATACCGATCATAGCGTCTAGCCTTCTGACTCCTCGGCCTTGACCACCTGGTTGCGGCCCCGCGCCTTAGCCATATACAGGGCCGTATCTGCCCGCCGAAACAGCTGGTGATAAGCCTCTCCCGATTGGCGCTGCGCCAGACCCACACTGACGCTGATAGCAGTATCTGCCAAGGGGCTGAAGCGCTGCTGATATACCTGGCGGCGCAGCTTTTCAGCGAGAATACGTGCATCCTCTAAGGCGGTTTCCGGCAGCAGCAATACAAACTCCTCCCCACCCCAGCGCGCCGCGTAATCACTTTGGCGAATGGCAATACGCAATAACTGCCCTATCTCAGCCAATACCTTATCACCCACGTCGTGACCGTACTGATCATTGATGGGCTTGAAATGGTCGATGTCGATCACCAGCAAGCTCAGTCGCGTGTGTTCGCTTGCAAACAGCCTTTCAATGGCTTCGGTAATACCGTTGCGATTAAGCAGACCTGTCAACTGATCCCGGTGTGACAGCTCGCGATACGCTCGGCTTTTTTGCCGCTCTTGAATCACGTTTTGGCGCAAGCGCAATAACCACACAATAGCGGTCACCATCCACACCAGTAACCAAGTGGCAATAATACCCAGATACCACTGCTCTTTTTTTATCCAGGGGCCGATCAACTCGGCGCTATGCAGCTGCACTATATGCTCGCCCTCACGGGCAGGGTAGGACAAATCAATACCGAACGCGGTTATATGCCGAAAGTTGGGGCCGCTCAACGCCCTTGGCACCTCATACTCAGCCAACCACCACTGAGCCACATAAAACTCATTCATACCGATAGTGAGACCATCATCAATAAAGCTTTTAGCAATTTGCGCCTGCATAAACTTATCGCTTTCCATGCGATTAAGTTCAGAAAACCCCGGCTCGTGATTGCGAAAGTAATAACGTAAATAAGGCGACTCGCCGGTGTATTGCAACTGCAGCTCAATTCGTGAATAGCGGCTTAAATCAATACCGGTATGATCATCACCGGCAAGATAGATATGAAACCCACAAAAAGCACTCTGATGCGATACGTTAATCTCACAGCGCCACTGCAGGGCCTCGTAATCGATGAATTCAGCCCGGTTTTGCTCATCGGCATAGATATAACCAATAGTCTGATCATGCACCAATTGATAGCGTTTCTCAGGCAGATGGGCGTAGCCCACAATCAACACAATGGTCAACAGACAGCCCAACAGCAGCCAGAAATAGGCCGACCTTTCTACCGTTGCGTGCCCTTTTGAGGCTTTGTTGAACTGGAACATGTCTATCCTGAAATGAATGAATCAGCGCGCCACCGCAAAAAGTATAGATAGTGATTGCCATACCTGCCTGCTAAGGCTTGTAAAGAACACCCTGTGAACATAAAGGCCTAGCTGGTATATAACTGCTACACTTATGAACACACCAACTGTAGATACGAAGCCGAGCTATGCTGCCTTTTACCCGCTACGCCCGCAATAACCCCATTGCGACTCGCCTGTTGGGTTTAATTATTTTATGTAGCTCGCTGATCACCCTGATCGCCATAGTGCTACAGCTGTATGCCAGCTTTAACGACGACTTGTCCTCATTGGAAAAACGCCTGGACCAAGTGCGAGTCAGCACCTTGGCCAGTATCACTAAAAGCCTCTGGGGTTTCGATCAGGAACAGCTACAAATCCAGGTCGACAGTGTGCTCGATGTGGCCGATGTGGTGCAGGTACAAGTCGATTGGCGTGACTGGAACAATACGGCACAAACGCTAGTGGCGTCCAAACACGACAACACAACCACTGGGGACAGCACCACTCGCACGCTGGTCAAACATTACGAGCTGATCTACCAAGACGCCAACACGCCGCCACAGGCTCTGGGCACGCTGAGCATTACCGCCGACCTGCAAGGCATCTATGACAAGCTCTGGGCACGCACACTGTTTCTGGCGCTGGTTCAAGGCACCAAAACCCTGATCATCTCGCTGCTTATTCTGTGGCTGGTGTTCACTTTACTGACGCGGCATATGAACACCATTGCCAGCTATGCCCGGCAACTTAACCTGGACAAGTTGGACACCCCCTTACATTTGACACGCATTAAAGCCGATGCCCAGACTGATGAGCTGGATAATGTGGTCAATGCCATCAACCATATGCGCGAGACGTTGCTTGATGATATTGAGCAGCGACGCACGATAGAGCTGGCGCTACTGGCCGAAAAAGAAGAAAAGCTCGAAACCCGCCGGCAAAAACTCATCGCAGAGGATGCCAGCCGCGCCAAAAGCCAGTTTCTGGCTACCATGAGCCATGAAATACGCACCCCCATGAATGGGGTGATCGGCATGCTGGATATGCTAAGAGACACACCGCTTGATGAAAACCAGCGCCACTATGTGGAGGTGATTCACCGCTCCGGCGAATCGCTGCTGGAGATTATCAACGATATTCTCGACTACTCAAAAATAGAAGCGGGCAAGATGCAGCTCGAAGCGGTGGACTTTGATCTCAATGAACTGATTAACGATGTTATCCAGCTATTCGGTGCCAGTGCCAACAAGCGCGGACTGGAATTAATCGGTTGCATAGAGGCGGATGTGCCCGGCCAACTGAAAGGCGACGCCACTCGTCTGAAACAAATACTGATCAATCTGGTGGGCAATGCCTTCAAGTTCACCAGCTCAGGCTCGGTATCAGTGCGGGTGAGCCTGGCACCTGAAAGCCACAAATTTGCACCGGTGTTGCAGTTTACGGTGCGAGATACCGGTATTGGCATTAGCAAAAAGTCGCAACAAAATCTGTTCAATGCCTTCGATCAGGCCGACCCCACCACCTCCCGCAATTATGGTGGTACCGGGCTGGGGTTGGCTATTTGCAAAAGCCTGACCGAACTTATGGATGGAACCATTAATGTGGAGAGCGAAACCGGCCAGGGCGCCACCTTTTGGTTTACCGCCCGAGTGGCCGCAGCACAGACCAACACACCGCCCCCGCGCTATGCTGAACTGGCGGGCAAGCATCTGTTGATTGTCGCCGCCAGCCCCGAGCTGGAAAGCTATCTTGAAGACCTGGCTCAGCGCTGGCAAATGCAGCCCCATCTGTTTACCGACATCCAACAGCTACTGGCCACCCTGAGTGCCGAGACGCAGCCCGTCGACTTTATTTTGCTAATCAGTAATAACAACCGCAGCGATGCCCTGAACTCGGCGCAAACCATCAGCGAGCACCCCATGGCACAAGCGGCGGCGCTGCTGTTACTCAGTGCCAGCGAAGAGCCCTTCAGTCGAGAGCAGCTGGATCAGGCGCAGGTACAGGCCTTATTGCGCAAACCACTGATTGCCCATAAGCTCGCCAGCGAACTGATGCGTCTGCTCGACACTCGCAGCAAAGCAACCCCCGAGGCACCACCGGCACCGTCACATAGACCGCTGCCACATCTGAAGGTGCTGGTAGGGGAGGACAATGCCGTCAACCGCATGGTGATCAAAGGTATGTTGAGTAAACTTGGCATTGAGCCGGCTATGGCAGAGAACGGCCAAGAGGTTATCGACAGCTATAACCAGCACGGCCCCTATGACCTGATTTTGATGGATTGTGAAATGCCACTGGTTGATGGTTTTGCAGCCACCCGCCAAATCCGTCAACTGGAACAGACGCATAATCGGAGTGCCAGCGTTATTGTGGCGCTCACCGCCCACGCATTGCAAGAGCACCGCGAGGCAGTGTTCGCCGCAGGCATGGATCATTTTTTATGTAAGCCTATCACCCTCAGCAGTCTCTATAACACCCTCGACAATGCCGGGCTTACAGGTGCCAACAACAGCCCACCAAACAGCAACCCCGAGGCCGAGTGATTGGCAGGGCTTATAACCACGATAGTTTTTTGACCCTTGATCAGTGGTCGGGCAGTCTTTATCATGCAACCAGCTTTGGGGAAAGGCTTTAAAAGGCCCCTCAAAACCCCATATAGATGTTTCATAAAAGTGGCCCTGGTCGCTAAAACTAACGCCCCAACCGGGCCTGGAGACAATTGACTATGAGTAGCGATGCTATCATTCATGTAACCGACGATTCTTTTGACGCCGAAGTTTTACAATCGGATGTGCCCGTTCTGGTAGATTTCTGGGCAGCCTGGTGTGGCCCCTGTAAAATGATCGCCCCCATACTGGATGAGCTGGCCGATCAATATGCAGGCAAGGTCAAAATCACCAAAATGGATGTGGATGCCAATAAACAGACGCCGGCCAAATTCGGTATTCGCGGCATCCCCACGCTGATTATTTTCAAAGGTGGCAGTGCAGAAGCTACCAAAGTAGGCGCCTTAACCCGCAATCAGCTGGTAGAATTTCTCGACAGCGTTGCCTGATAAGCCCCAAAGCCGCCCCCAGCGGCTTTTTTTATTTTGCACTGGGGAATTTTTCCGTTATACTCCAGCAACTTGTTATATATTCATATCGGTTCCGCCCCCTGTCAGCGTTTCCAAACCCGCCAGATATTGGGCAAAACCCAGAGATTTCCCCAACGCCTACCGGCCTCACTGAGCGCAACATTACCTCATTCGGCTGTCTGGACATGGGATGACATATAGCAACTGCTGGTCCCGGTCGACAACAACAATAGCCCCCGCCCGGCAAAAAATCATTTGTCTGCTAATTCCTGCACTAACCAAATAATCCACTCTACTAGCAAAGTCCAACTGTATGAACCTTACCGATTTAAAAGCAAAACCTATTGAAGAACTTATCAGCATCGCACGTGAAATGGGACAGGAAAGCCTGGCTCGCTCACGCAAACAGGATATTATTTTTAACATCCTTAAACGTCACGCCAAAAGCGGTGAAGATATCTACGGCGATGGGGTGCTGGAAATTCTGCAAGACGGCTTTGGCTTTTTGCGTTCAGCAGACAGCTCGTACCTGGCAGGGCCCGACGATATTTACGTCTCACCCAGCCAGATTCGCCGCTTTAACTTGCGTACCGGCGACACCATTTCTGGCAAGATACGCCCGCCCAAAGAAGGCGAACGCTATTTTGCCCTGCTCAAAGTTAACGAAATCAACTTTGACAAACCCGAAAATTCTCGCAACAAGATTCTGTTTGAAAACCTCACCCCCCTGTTCCCCGATGAGCGCCTGGTACTGGAAGCCGGTAACGGCTCTACCGAAGATCTCACCGGTCGCATTATCGATTTGATTTCGCCTATCGGCAAAGGCCAGCGCGGCCTGATTGTAGCACCGCCCAAGGCCGGTAAAACTATCATGATGCAGAATATCGCCCAGGCGATTACACGCAATAATCCCGAGTGTCATCTGATCGTACTGCTGATTGATGAGCGCCCGGAAGAGGTGACAGAGATGCAGCGCTCGGTGCGCGGCGAAGTGGTTGCCTCCACCTTTGATGAGCCACCGGCACGCCACGTACAAGTGGCAGATATGGTTATCGAACGCGCCAAGCGCCTGGTGGAGCACAAAAAAGATGTGATTATTCTGCTCGACTCGGTAACCCGTCTGGCGCGCGCCTACAACACCGTCATTCCCTCATCCGGCAAAGTGCTGACTGGTGGTGTTGACGCCCATGCCCTGGAGCGCCCCAAGCGTTTCTTTGGTGCCGCGCGCAATATTGAAGAGGGCGGCAGTCTCAGCATCATTGCCACCGCACTGGTCGATACCGGCTCGAAAATGGACGAGGTTATTTACGAAGAATTTAAAGGCACAGGTAATCTTGAGTTGCACCTTGATCGCAAAATTGCGGAAAAACGTATTTACCCTGCCATCAACGTGCGCCGCTCCGGCACCCGTCGCGAAGACTTACTGATGAAAGAAGACGAGCTACAGCGCTCCTGGATTCTGCGTCGCCTGCTTAACGATATGGAAGACGTGGCGGCGACCGAATTTTTGGTAGACAAGCTCAAAGACTTTAAAACCAACGATGAATTTTTCTTGTCCATGAAAAGAAAATAACGGAAGGGGAACGATAAACGGAAAACGGAGTACGCGACACTGCACTTCGTTTTCTCCACTCACCCTCGTTCCCCATTCACCGTTTCACTCGGGCCATCCATGCACTACTCTGACCTTCGCGATTTTATCTCTCAGCTTGAAGCGCGCGGCGACCTTAAGCGTATTTCTGCTGAGGTCGATCCGGTGCTGGAAATGACCGAAATCTGCGATCGCACCCTGCGCGCTGGCGGTCCAGCGCTACTGTTTGAAAACCCCAAAGGCTATTCCATACCCGTGCTCGCCAATTTATTTGGCACCCCTGAGCGCGTTGCTTTGGGTATGGGAGAGGAGTCTGTTGAAGCACTGCGCGAAGTGGGCAAACTGCTGGCCTTTTTAAAAGAGCCGGAGCCCCCTAAAGGCTTAAAAGACGCCTGGGATAAATTGCCTATTTTCAAGCAAGTGCTGAATATGTCGCCCAAAGTGCTGAGCAAAGCGCCCTGTCAGCAGCAGGTGCTGGAAGGCGATGCGGTAGACCTGGATGCCCTGCCCATTCAAACCTGCTGGCCGGGTGATGCCGGGCCGCTGATTACCTGGCCGCTGGTGGTGACCCGTGGCCCGCACAAAGAGCGGCAAAACCTCGGCATCTATCGCATGCAAAAAATCGGAAAAAACCGGCTGATTATGCGCTGGTTAAGTCACCGGGGCGGGGCGCTGGATTTTCGTGAATTCCAGGCGCTGCATCCAGGTGAAAACTTCCCCGTGGCGGTGGCTTTAGGCGCAGACCCCGCCACCATTCTCGGTGCGGTAACACCGGTGCCCGACACCCTTAGCGAATACGCCTTCGCCGGTTTGTTGAGAGGCGGCAAAACCGAAGTGGTTAAATGTGGCAGCTCGGACCTGCAAGTGCCCGCCTCGGCAGAGTTTATTCTGGAAGGCTACATCGCCCCTGGCGATACCGCACCCGAAGGGCCTTTTGGCGATCACACCGGTTATTACAACGAGGTGGATAACTTCCCGGTATTTACCGTTACCCGTATTACCCACCGCAATAATCCGATTTATCACAGCACCTACACCGGCCGCCCGCCCGATGAACCGGCAATTCTTGGCGTGGCACTGAATGAGGTATTTATTCCGCTACTGCAAAAACAGTTTCCGGAAATTGTGGATTTTTATCTGCCACCGGAAGGCTGCTCTTATCGCATGGCCGTGGTCACTATGAAAAAACAATACCCTGGCCATGCCAAACGGGTGATGATGGGTGTCTGGTCTTTTTTGCGACAGTTTATGTACACCAAATTTGTTATTGTCACCGATGACGATATTGACGCCCGAAATTGGGAAGATGTGATTTGGGCCATTACTACGCGTATGGACCCCAGCCGGGATACGGTGTTGATTGACAACACGCCTATCGATTATCTGGATTTCGCCTCTCCGGTCTCCGGCCT
>DATBNH010000409.1:0-3463 GCA_036554405.1 Cellvibrionaceae bacterium
TCCAAGGGCTCAATAAAACCCGCCGACATCCCTATGGCCACACAATTTTTATGCCAGAACTTTTCTCTGTAACCCGGGCGGATGGTTAATGGCCTTACACTCAAACCGGCCAGTGTTTTTTCATCAACGCTTAAACGCAAATAATCCATCAGCTCATTTTCAGCTGCATCTGTTTCAATATGATCGCTGGAATAAACATAACCAACACCCCGGCGCGAAGACAGGCCGATATCCCAAGTCCACCCTGCCGATTGCGCTGTAGCAATAGTGGCACTGGCAATGGGCGAGTCGGCTTGTGCGTAAGGCACCTGAACCGCAAGCGCACGATCGTTGACTGAGTAGCGACGGCAATCGACAAAAGGAACCTGGTAATGCTGGCCGATTAGAAGGCTATGGGTACCGGTGCAATCGATAAAAAGCTGCCCGCTAATATTGCCGTTTTGAGCCGTTTGCAGCGCAGAAATATAACCCTCTTCACCACTATGAATACTGGCCACATGATCGCGAATATGCTTTACGCCAAGCTTTTCTGTGCAGTGGCGCATTAACAAATCGCTGAATTTACCGGCATCCAGGTGATAGCCATAATTCAGCGCGCCGGCAAACTCGGGGGTAGAGATTTGCTTGGGTGCCACCGTCTTTTCACACACACGAGACTGTATATTAACCGTCTCATCAAAAGCGCGCGCTGCATAAAATTGCTGCCAGGCTTCATAAACGTTGGTATCGGCAAACCCCACCGGCACCGAAAACGGATGATAGTAGGCATCTTGCGGGCTGCCATCTTTCCAGCCGACAAACTTCGACCCCTGCTTAAAAGAGGCGCTACAG
Source organism: Cellvibrionaceae bacterium (assembly GCA_036554405.1). GTDB lineage: Bacteria > Pseudomonadota > Gammaproteobacteria > Pseudomonadales > Cellvibrionaceae > Gilvimarinus. The sequence continues at coordinate 832 of DATBNH010000409.1, forward strand.
GTAGAGAGAAAATCAGTTTCCGACAGGCCAATACGGCGCAGTGTAGTACGCATGGTAGGCCAAGTGCCCTCGCCCACACCAATAGTGCTGACATCCGGGGACTCCACCAACGTGATTTGCCGAGAGGGCACACCCTGGGACCGGTATTCGGCCGCCAAAATACCGGCCGTTAACCACCCCGCCGTGCCGCCCCCTACAATAACAATATCGTTAATCATGCTTTTATCGCTATATATGTATTTATGGCATCTATCCTAACGAAAAAAAGCCGCTGGAGACAGCGCATTTTCGGGCACATAGTAGTTATCGCCCAAGCACCCATTTAACAGACTGTTGGGTAAATAGAGGGCCTATAGACAAAAAAAGCCCCGAATGGCAGACCATCGGGGCGAAGCTCCTGGGTGGGAGTTGACATTACATGAACGTAAAAATGGATGACAACACCATCAACCTCTCTGTCGACGTAAAGAATCAGGCGCCGCCAGGTTCAATCACTACTGTACCATCGTCACGTTTATCTTTGCGTCGGGTAAGGCGTTGTTTTATTCGGTCGCCCATATAGTAGGTACAGGGAACTAAAAACAAGGTCACGACAGATGAGAAGAGCACCCCGAAAGACAGGGAGATCACCATAGGTTTTAAAAATTGTGCCTGTAAACTGCGCTCAAACAAAATAGGCATTAGCCCCACAAAGGTGGTTATAGAGGTCAGCACGATTGGTCGAAAACGATCTACACTGGCGTTTAACACAGCGTTAAACGCATCTTCTCCCCGCGCACGCAATGTATTAATACGCTCCAGTAACACCAAATTGTCATTCACCACCACGCCAGAGCATGCCAGAAAACCGAAGCCGGAGAACAAACTAAAGTCGACACCGACAATCAAATGACCAAGCACGGCCCCAACAAAGCCAAAAGGTACCGCCAACATAACCAACAGTGGTTGAAATAAGGAGCGGAAAGCTATCGCAAACACGGCCATAACCACGACAAACACCTTTAAAAAATTTGCAGCAAAATTATCACCGAACTGGGCCTGGGAACGCAAAGCACCATCTACCGAAAGATCAAAGCCCACGTGCTCGCGTCGCCATGTTTCCAGGTTGGCCGCTAACATTTCCTGGGTGATTTGATTGGCATCAAAACCGTCCTCGACTTCGGCCGTAACGGTAATGTTACGCTTACGATCCACGCGCCGAATGGTGCTGGTCCCCGGCACCAGATTAACATCCGCCACTGCGGCAATAGGTATTTCACGGCCATCAGCGGTACGAATGCGGATATCATCCAGGGTATCCAAGGTCTGGCGCTCATCAGCTGAATAACGCAACATAACGCGCACATCTTCTTTGGCGCGTGGAATACGTTGAATCTCAACCCCGTAAAACCCCTGGCGCACCTGACTGGCGACATCCGCCAAGGTAATGCCTAACGATTGGGCGTAGGGTTTAAGGTTTACTTCCACCTCTGTGCGTTCAGTATCGAGATTATTGCGCACATTAAACACACCTGGGTAGGCGCCCAGGGTCTCACCAATGGTGTCGAGCACACCTTGCTGAACTTCGCGGCGATTATCCAGCATACTCATGTTTAAGGTAATATCAGCGCCGCCGCCGGCCATGGTCGAGCTTAACGAGTAGCTTTTGGCTTCAGGCAAAGGGCCAATCAGCTCACGCAACTTATCGGAAATTTCCTGGGCCGATATGTGCCTTTCTTCCTCTGGGGTTAAACCAATAAAGATGGAGGCATTAGTGCCGTTTAGGGTCCGATTGACCTCACGCACAAATTGATTACCTTTATTTTTCTCAAGCAGCGTTTTGTCGTTGCTCAACACATCAATTTGATCTCGTACATATTGCGCGGTTTGCTCCGTTTGAGAAAAGGGAGCACCCTCGGAAAATTGAATACTCACTTGAACTTGAGGCTGCGGAACCTGCGGAAAGAATGCCGTATTCACCCAACCGGACATCACAATAGTCAGGGTAATAGCAAAAATAACAACAAACCCTAACAATGCACTACCCTTGCGCTCCAGCATTTTACGCAACGCTGGCTGATAGCGAACCTTGGCAAAAGACTCCATGCCATTAGAGAATTTGTGCCTAACTTTACTCATCGTTTTACCGATGGCAAAGCGGCTCTCTTTTTCGGGCTTCATGTGTGACAGATGCGAAGGAAGCACCAGCAATGACTCGATTAAAGAGAACACCAAACACAAGAACACCACCCAAAAAATAGAGCGTGTATAGACCACAATGTCTGAGGGCACATCAATCATAGGCAAAAAGAAAATAATGGTACTTGCCACCGCCAAAAATACCGGCCGCAAAACCGTACGGGTACCACTTGTGGAGGCAATACCGGCCGGTTCGCCGCGCTGCTGGTGCCGATAGATGCTCTCGCCCACAATAATCGCGTCATCAACCACAATCCCCAGCACCATCAAAAATGCGAACATAGACAACATGTTGATGGAGACACCGAGATACGGAAGCAGCCAGATAGCTCCCGCAAAGGTTGTGGCAATGCCAGCGACAACCCAGAACGCCAACAATGGACGCAGAAACAACATAAGAATCAGATAAACCAGAATCAGTCCGCTAATGGCATTATCTGTCAACAGATTAAAG
>DATBNH010000432.1:0-7817 GCA_036554405.1 Cellvibrionaceae bacterium
TAGTGCCACTAACCGCTGCTCAGCAGGATCGGGGACCCAACAAACTCACCGGACCGACCAGCATAGCGACGACAAAGACAATAATAACCAGTATCCACACCATTAGCGCTCGGCCCCCTGTGTGTAATGACACTTGCTGAAACCCCCGTCCGTTATTAGACTCAGGGTTATACAGCGGTGTCGCTGTAGTTCTATCACAACAGGAATACCTTTATGTCGACGTATCGTCATATCCTTGTGGGGCTGGATCTCACCGAAGAGTCTCCAGATGTATTAAAAAAAGCCGCCCAACTGGCCATCGCCTGCGACGCGCGACTGAGTATTGCCCATGTTATCGAGCCGCTCACTTTTGCCTATGGTGGCGATATGCCCATCGATCTGTCTCAGGTACAGGATCAACTGCAAATCAAGGCAGAGCAAGAACTGCTGCGACTGGTCAAACAGATCAACTGCAGCGTAGAGCAAGAGCACGTGTTAGTGGGCCAGCCGGCGACCGAACTGCACTACCTAGCCGGTCAAATTGATGCCGATTTGATTGCCGTCGGCAGCCACGGTCGAAAGGGCTTTGCGCTGTTGCTGGGTTCCACCTCAAACAGTGTACTGCACGGCGCTGATCGCGATGTGCTGGCCATTAGGGTTCACAAACCGCAGGCTCAACAAGACTAATTGCCACCCATGTCTTCAAGCTCTGCCCAACGCTCGAAACAGGTTTCGAGCTTTGTCTCTACCGCCGACAAGGCCTGCATATGCGCCTCTACGTCGGCGGCAGGCTGGGTGTAAAAACCCGCATCGGCGACCTGTTTTTGCAGCTCCAGCAGCTCGGCCTCCAGTTTTTCAATTTTACCGGGTAATGTTTCAAATTCGCGCTGCAGTTTGTAGCTTAATTTTTGTGCAGGCACGGCTTTTGCCGGTTTAGCTGGTGTTTTTGTGATTTTTTCGACCGGTTTTTCCGAGATGGCTTCATCCACCCAGCGCCCGCCCTGACGCAACCAATCGTCGTAGCCACCGATATACTCACGCACCGCTCCCGCACCTTCAAAGGCAAACACACTGGTAACCAGGTTATTCAAAAAGGCCCGGTCGTGACTGACCAACAACACCGTGCCGGTAAACTGCCCGAGCACCTCTTCCAGTAACTCCAGTGTTTCCACATCCAGATCATTGGTGGGTTCGTCCAGCACCAGAATATTGGCCGGTTTACTGAATAGTTTGGCCAGTAATACCCGGTTGCGCTCGCCCCCGGACAGAGCGCGCACAGGAGTTCTGGCGCGCTCGCCAGAAAACAGAAAATCACTTAAATAAGAGATAATGTGGCGCGACTTACCATTGATATCAATCGCCTCGCGGCCCTCGGCGACATTATCTACCGCGCTTTTATTCAGATCCAACTGGTCGCGCAGCTGGTCGAAATAAGCCACCTCTAGATTAGTACCGAGTTTTACCCTACCGGTAGTAGGCTCAAGCTGACCCAACAATAATTTGAGCAGAGTACTTTTCCCAGCGCCATTGGGGCCCACCAGACCAATGCGATCGCCGCGAATAATGCGGCAGGAGAAATCACGTATAACGCTTTTATCACCCCAACTGAAACCAACATTTTCCACTTCGGCCACCAGCTTGCCGGAATTGGCGGCATCGCCCAGATCAAAGCGCGCATTGCCTTGCTGTTGGCGACGGGCGCTGTGTTCTTCACGCATGGCTTTCAACGCGCGAACCCTGCCTTCGTTACGGGTACGGCGCGCTTTGATTCCCTGGCGAATCCACACCTCTTCTTCGGCAAGTTTTTTATCGAACAAGGCATTATGACGTGCTTCTTCGGCCAGTGTGCGTTCGCGGTAGGCCAGAAAACTCTGATAATCCCCCGACCAGCTGCGCAAATGGCCACGGTCCAGTTCGGCAATATGGGTAGCAACCGACTGCAGCAGCGCCCGGTCATGGGTAATAAACACCAGTACGCCGGCAAACTGCTTAAGTTCGGTCTCCAGCCATTCAATAGCAGCAATATCCAGGTGGTTGGTGGGCTCGTCCAGCAACAAGACATCGGGATCGGTTACCAGCGTTTGTGCCAACGCCACCCGGCGACGCCAGCCACCGGATAGCGAGGCCATAAGCACACCACCATCCAGAGCCAAACGGCTCAATACTGCCTCTACCCGTTGATGTACTTGCCAGCCATCTTTGGCCTCCAGCTCCTGCTGAATGGCCGATAACTGACTGACCCAATTATCGTCGTGAGCACTGGCGGGCATTTGCGTCAATGTCTCATAACGCACCAGCAGTTCACCGACTGCCTCAAATCCGGCCGCCACCACTTCAAATACCGTGCGACCATCAGGCTCGGGCAAGTCCTGGGCCAGCATGGCGATACGTACCGACTTATCGGTAATAATGCGCCCACCATCGAGACTTACCTGCCCGCTAATAGCCTTTAAAAAGCTGGACTTACCCGCGCCATTGCGGCCAATCAGGCACCAGCGCTGGCCCTTTTCGAGAACAAAATTCACATCATCGAGCAATACCTGCAAACCGTAATGCAGAGCCGCATTTTCAATCGTTATCAGAGCCATAGAACCTTCAATATACCCAATGCTTTTAAGAAGAGTGACTAATAGCCAAATAATGCCATCTCGGCACGCTATGCTATTATCTGGAATATAGAGCGCAAATATTTGCTATCCCGGTAAAAGTGGCAGCATAATACCGATAAATAAGCGCATCAGACAGCCGTTTACTTGGCTGAGTCGTTTTATTCTTGTTGTAGACCACACGTTGTACCATTTGAGGTAGACCCATGCGGATGATGTTTTGGAAGTATCCGTTAAGCCTGAGACGCCCCTGCGCCGGAGCACTCACGGCATTGTTGATGGCCTCAGCGCTGCTAAGTGCTCACGCTTATGGCGAACCCACCGCCGCCCCTCAGGCGATTGCCGACAAAGCCGAGCAGCGCAAGCTGTATCATCGCGCGCATACAGCCTTACAGCAGGGCCAAACCAGCACTTACAACAATTTACTGGCACAGCTGGAACACTATCCGCTTAAACCCTATCTGGAATACCGGGCGATTACCCGACACATGGCCCGCCTGCCACAACCCCAGGTAGATGACTTTTTGACGCGCTACCAGGGCTCTTACCTAGCCGAACGTCTTCAGCGTCAATGGGTTGAAGCACTGGCCAAGCAACAGCGCTGGAACGATGTAGTGCGCTATCACAACCCAGACAACACCACCACCGAGCTTAGCTGTCACGCCCTGCGCGCACGCATTATTAGCGGCGATGAAAGTGCCTACCAAGAGGTGCCTCCCCTTTGGAATGTGGCCAGATCTCAACCTAAAGCTTGCGACCCTGTGTTTGCTGCCTGGATGAAAGCTGGCCTGTTAACACCCGATATTGCCTGGCAGCGCTTTAGCAAAAGCATCAAAGCGCGCCAACATACGCTGGCGCGCTACATAGCACGGCAAATGCCCAGTGCCGAGCAAGCTCTGGCAGATTTGTATTACGAGGTTGATCGCGATCCGCGACTGCTGCGCAACCAGAAGAAATTCAGCGCCCAGAACAGCCATATGCAGGAGATCATCCTGCATGGACTCGAACGGCTATCGCTGCGCGATGCCAGCCTGGCAATGGAGCTGTGGAATATCTACGACGCCCAACAGTTGTTCGAGGCCAGTGCCCGTCTTGATACCCAGCAATACATTGCCGCACGATTGTTGCGCCAAGGTTATACCGCCGAAACCGAAGCCATGCTGGCGACTACCCCGGCATTAAGCTCCGAAGACTTGACCGAATGGCTGCTCAGAGATGCCTTGCGCAAACAAGATTGGCCCCGCATTGAAAAATGGTTGGCATATCTACCTGACAGCGCCCGCCAGACTGAACGCTGGCAGTACTGGCAAGCGCGCGCGCTGGCACGACACAACAGCGAAGAAGCCCAGAGCCAGGCCAACGTCCTGTACCAATCACTGGCACAGACTCGCAGTTTCTACGGTTTTTTAGCCGCCGATTTATTGGAACTTGATTATCAGCTGGTTGATAAGCCCATTGCTGCCACCGACCAACAACTCAATCAACTGGCCGCCAGTACGCCTATACAGCGCGCACGCGAGCTGTACATTATCGGCGACGAATTAGGCGCGCGGCGCGAATGGCATCACGCCATGTCCTCAATGACCGATGAACAAATCAGCATTGCGGGAAAACTGGCTGAAAGCTGGGGCTGGCATCGAGATGGCATTCAGGCCATGATTCAAGTGCGTTATTGGGACGATATACAACTGCGTTTTCCTCTGGCTTACCAGGAGCACGTTAATGTTGCCGCACGGGCGACAGCTATCTCGCCACATTTATTATTTGCGATTGCCCGGCAGGAGAGTGCCTTTATTGCCGACGCTCGCTCCTCGGCAGGCGCCCTCGGGTTAATGCAGTTGATGCCCGCTACCGCACAGCAAACTGCCACCCGTGCAGGCATGCGTGTGAGCAATCACGATCTGCTGCAACCGGCAACAAACATCACCCTTGGTAGCCGCTATCTGTCGCAATTGCTGAATGAATTTAACGGCAACCGTATTCTTGCGGCCGCTGCCTACAATGCCGGACCCACGCGGGTAAAACAGTGGCTCAGCAAGGACAGTCACAATAGCCTGCCTTTCGATATCTGGATTGAAACTATTCCATTTCGAGAAACCCGTGGCTATGTACAAAATGTACTGGCATACTCGGTGATTTATGGCTATCGGCTGGGTGATGTCAAACCCTTTATTACTGAAGGTGAAGCTGATACATCGCTGTAAATGACGCACAAGCAATACCGGCGCCCCGACAAGCCCCATCCAAGGGAGCATAAAATTGATAATACGGGGTTTTGCCGGAATCCCGTCTGCCAAGGGACTACCGCTACATGTCAAGCTCATACCCACTGCTGGCACGACAACCTATCTTTGATAGCAACATGGATGTTTTTGCTTACGAATTGCTGTATCGGTCCAACTTACTCAATCAGGCACATGTGATCGATAATGGAGACAGTGCCAGCACACAGGTTTTATTAAGTACCTTTGCCGATTTATCTATCGATAAAGTTGTCGGGAAAAAACTTGCCTTTATTAATTTCACAACCGCCCTATTAGACTCTCACATTCCGTTCGATACCACGCAATTGGTTATTGAAGTGCTGGAGACCGAAGCGGTAAGCGCCAGCTTGCTACACCGGCTCAAAGTTTTGCGCGAACAGGGTTTTACCATTGCACTTGATGATTTTGAGCTCAATGAAAACACCGAAGCGCTGATTGCCTACGCCGATATTATTAAGCTGGATGTTTTAGCACTTAGCCACGACACCCTTATTGAGCATATTAATTATTTAAAGCCTTTAGGCGTACAACTGCTGGCCGAAAAAATTGAAACTTTCAGTATGCTTGAACAATGTAAGCGGTGGGGATTTGATTATTTCCAGGGGTATTTTCTGGAGCGACCTCAGGTTATTCGCGGCAAGCGTCTGAGCGAAAACAAACAGGCTGTTATACAACTGTTGGGGCTACTCAACGATGGTGATGCCTCCTTCGAGGAAATCGAACGCATTATTGCCCACGATCCTATTCTCAGCTTTAAATTACTGCGGATGGTCAACTCTGCCGCTTTTGGTTTACCGCGCACTATCGAGTCTCTTCGCCAGGCGATCACTTTGCTGGGCCTTAAAATTATAAAAAACTGGGTGGGTTTACTGGCCATGGCCAATCTTGGCGACAAGCCGCAAGAATTGAGCGTGAAGGCATTGGCTCGCGCCAAATTCTGTGAGCAGATCGCTGCCAGCTCCAGGCCGCTACATCAATGCGATCAATTTTTTACCGCAGGATTACTATCGACACTGGATGCATTTATGGATATGCCCTTGGCGGAACTGTTGGCCGACATTCATCTTAGCGATGCCCTGCGAGCTGCCCTGCTGCAAGGCAGTGGTGAGGAGGGGAAAATCCTGCAGGCTGCCATCGCCTATGAGCACGGCGCCTGGGAGAGCATTGACTGGGTGTTTTTACAGCAACAGGGAATTGATGAGCCGAATAAGTTAACTGATCTTTATCTGCAAACCCTCCAATGGGCGGACGATACCCGAAGTGTTATGCACGCCCTTTAGTGCCCTCTAGCCGTAGAAATCGGAAGCACGGCTACGTGGGCATCTCAACATGCATCTAGCAACCGCTTGAGATCCTCACGATCAAAGGGCCAATCAAGCTCCCGGTCCGCAAGTTTAACTACTGGTATACGCAGCGCATAGCGCTCAATCAGCGCGTCATCACAGGCAATATCTACCTCAGTTAAGGTAAAGGTTACCGCGTCACTGGCCTCATCCAGCAGTGCCCGCGCATCCTCACACAAATGACAACCCGCTGTTGTCAGCAATACCACAGTCAAAAGCCAGCCTCACCGCAATCAATACTCAAGGGGATATCATACCTAAGGAGCTCCTGAATAAGTATAGTCTGGTGTTATTCAGCAGCTCCCTTAACTTCGGCAGCGGACAAACCGTTGAATTTATCGGCCTTGGCCAACAGTGCCTCGACAAATTCGGCAAAGCTGGTGCGCGGCTTGGCCTCCTCACCGGGCTCCGGCTGTACTACCTTTTCAGCCAGGCTGCCCAGCAATGCGCGCGGCTCATCAAAGGCATCCGCAGTGTCCAATGCCGCCAATATATCTTTAACAAAATGCCCAAGCGGCTCTAGTTGCTGTTGCAAACCGCCATCTTGGCCACTCGTGCCATCGGAATAAGCAGAACTTGCGCGCTGTACATCTACACGGGTTAAATTCAGGGCAAAGGCGCTGATCTGCTGGGTATCATAGCCGAGCTCCAGGGCCGACTCGAAAGCCGCCTCGACATCGCCGCGATAAAAATCAGCCGCGAGCGCATCGACCTGCACCAATAACTGATCAATTGCCGCACGCTCATCGTCATTGAGATTGCCCTCAACCGTCAACGAAAATTGACTGGCCGAGAAGGCTGATGCCTGTAAGGACAAATTGCCATTGCCTGCTTGCACACTGGCACTACTGGCATCTTGTCGAGCGGCGTTAATCACCACTTTATCTCCCTCAGCTGTGGTGAGCTCAAACGAGAAGGTATCGGATCTGATCGCCAGATATTCACCATAGAGCGAAGCGCGCGACGCTTCGGGCCTGGTATCAGTTCCAGCCCCGGAAACCTGTACCTCGGGAGACGCCAGTAATTTGCCCAAATGCTGTAGCGCCAGATCATCAATGCCCTCCATGACTAAATCGAAAGTCTTGTTAATTGAGGCTTGCACGGGGGGGGTGAGCATACTCAGTGCCTCCAGCTTTTCTTTGGCCTCGTTAAAGCCCTGTTTAAAGCCTTTGAGCCCCGCTTGCAGCCTTGCCTCCAGCTCTTCAGCGCTGGCGCCAGCTGCTTTATCCCGATCCAGCTGCTTGGCAATAAAGCCGAGAATATTACCCGCGGCCTGCTCGGCGGTGAGTGGTGTAAAACCCGGTTTTTTGACCGAGTCGGTGATATTTTTTTCAGTGAATTCAGGTAAAGTCTTGGCGCCAGCCTGGGACGATAAAGCCCGCGGCTCGGTGGACTTGGTGGCCAGGGAGGAGGTCATCTGCAAGGGAAATTGTGTGGAAACCATAAGGCACCTCAAGGTAGACAGCATGCATGTATGCAAAGCTATCGACCCCGAGCACCAGGTCTTGAGTTACTTGAGAGAATAATTAGTTATAAGAGACAACCGGGTTAGAGCCCAAGCTAGGCACGACTACCCCCGGGTGAAATAAAGCGCCGCCACCACTACCGCCGCCAGTAGCGCCAAC
>DATBNH010000446.1:0-2116 GCA_036554405.1 Cellvibrionaceae bacterium
GCCAGAGTCTATTGAGGCTTTGCGTGGTGAAACTTTGGCTATTCCGAGTGGCTGGACAATTATTGAGGTATTACGCAAAGCCGAGCCGGACATTACCATTATTGAAGTTGAGTCGGTAAGGGCGGCACTGGTGGCGGTACAACAGGGCAGGGCTTTTGCCGCGCTGGACTCGGCATTAATTTTAAATTTTACCCGCGATCAGTTTTTTCTGGAAGGTATAACAGTACACGGCAATCTTGATTACATTAGCCAATTGCTCTCGGCTGAATTGCACTTACTGGTAAGCAATACCAAAGAGCCACTGATCGCACTGCTCAATAAAGCCATAGACAGTATATCGGGTGAAATGCGTCGGCATTTATTTAACCGTTGGTTCTCTGATATTGGCATAGAGCAAGCGCGAGATAATCTCGCTATTGTGCCTCATAAAGTGATGCTGGATATGCCTTCTAATCATCAGTCGTTAGGGCAGCTAATCAAACATTCACTGGACAATAAAAATTATTATATGTATACCGAGACCATAGACATCAGCGGCGGTAATGCAGATTATTTGTCTATTGTGGTACCTGTAAGTAAAGTGGTGGGGGAGCGCCTGAGTCAGGTAATGCTGGCGCTGTGGATCACCTCAGCGGTACTGTTATTATTGTTACCCGTTGCCTGGTTATTGGCAACGCCTGTGGTCGCACCTATTCGCAAACTCTACGAAAAAACCCAAAGCGTTAAGTCCCGTGAGTTTGACAAGGTCTGCTATCTGCCGAGTATAGTGACCGAAGTTGATGAACTGTCTCATGCCCTGGTTGATATGGCCGAGGCGATTGGCGAGTATCAGCGGGGCCAGCGCGAACTTATGGAGTCTATTATTCAGCTCGTGGCTGAGGCCATTGATGAAAAATCTCCCTATACCGCAGGCCACTGCGCCCGAGTGCCCGAGTTGGCCTTGATGCTGGTGGGTGCGGCTGAAGAGTCGACTACGCCTGCCTTTAAAGGTTTTGCCTTTGCTAATAAAGATGAGTACCAAGAATTTCGTATAGCGGCCTGGCTACACGACTGCGGCAAGATTACCGTGCCGGAGCATATCGTCGATAAAGCTACCAAATTGGAGACTATCTATAACCGTATACACGAAGTGCGCATGCGCTTTGAGGTACTTTGGCGCGATGCCGAAATTCAGTACTTAACTGCATGCCAGGATGGCTCCAGTGATGAAAATTTGGCCCACCAACATTTGTTGGCCGAACGCGAAAGGTTACAAGCAGATTTTGCCTTTGTGGCTGAAGCGAATATTGGCGGTGAATTTATGAGCGATGAAGACCGGGCACGATTACAGCTCATTGCTGCAAAAACCTGGGTACGCAATTTTGATAACACCCTGGGTTTATCGCCTATAGAGAGGCAGCGTCTGAGCGAAGCCTCAGTCACACCGGCTATTGAAACTCTGCTGGCCGACCAGCCCTGGCATATTATCAAACGTGAAAAATCTCACGATTACTACGATGCACTTGGGGTGAAAATGGATATTCCCGAGCATTTGTATAATTTGGGCGAGCTGTATAACTTATCTATTTCGCGCGGTACGCTCACCACGGAAGATCGCTTTAAAATTAATGAGCATATTATCAGCACTATTCGTATGCTCGAGAGCTTGCCGTTTCCGCCTGAATTGGCGCGGGTACCGCGATATGCTTCTACCCACCATGAAACCATGATAGGCACGGGTTATCCTCGCCGATTGACGGCAGATGATTTATCGATCCCTGAACGGATTATGGTATTGGCCGATATTTTTGAGGCGTTAACAGCGGCAGATCGCCCCTACAAGGAGGCGAAGCCTTTAAGTGAATCGATTGATATTTTATACAAGATGGTTAAAGACAATCATGTTGATCGAGACGTGTTCACGCTGTTTTTAACCAGCGGTGTTTACAAACATTATGCTGAGCGCTTTTTAAGCCCGGAGCAAATAGACGAGGTAGACATTGACTACTATTTAAAAGATCAGGCAGGTGCCTGATCTTTATATAGGTAAAAGGGTATTAGCGGGATCTTGGGCGTGGTGTCGTGGAACTATTGCCAGTTTTGGCGGCGGGCCGACGGCGCTGTTGTTGCGAGCCAG
>DATBNH010000256.1:0-21608 GCA_036554405.1 Cellvibrionaceae bacterium
GAGCCACTATCCAGGTCATCGTCACCGTACTTGCTGTCGTTGAAGTGAAAGCCGCCGAGCTTTTTAAACTGAATCAGGCGCGAGACAATCATCTCTATATTGACGTTGGGCGCGTGGTGGCCGAGATCCACCAACGATTTACACTTATCGCCAAGCTCCATGGCAGCGAGAATATTGCTGCCCCAATCCTGAATCACCGTGGCGTAAAAGGCCGGCTCGAACATCTTATGCTCGATATGCATTTGCCAATCGTCTGGCAGGGCTTTGTAGATGTGGCGCGCGCTATCCAGATAGCGCTCAAAGGCGCGCTGGAAGTGCTGCTGGCCGGGGTGATTGGCGCCGTCGCCTACCCATACCGTCAGCGCCTTGGAGTCCAGTTGCCGCCCCCACTCAATGCAGTCCAGATTATGGGCGATGGCCTGTTCACGCACCGCCGGGTCGGTGTGGCTGAGGCTGCCGTACTTATAGGAGTGCGTCTGCCCTGGCTGATCCTGAAACGTGTTGGAGTTGACCGCCGCCCATCCCATACCGTAGCCGTCGGCGTGTTGTTTGAGCTCGGTAAAGTCGTCCACCTTGTCCCAGGGAAAATGCGGCGAGATCAGCGGAGTACAGCGACATAGCTGGTGAATTGTCGCGCAGTCGTCGACTTTTTCAAAGATTGTGCGCGGCTCGCCCACGCCGGGAAAACGCGCAAAACGCGTACCGCCAGTACCCACGCCCCAAGAGGGTAGCGCGATGGCAAAGGTCTTAGCATGGGTGGCAAGTTGCGCTATATCCAGCCCGGTGCGAGAAAGTTTCTCGCCCAGGGCGTCGTAGTCTTTGTGCAGATCAGCGCTAAGCCTTTGGTTCTGCTCGGCGATTGCATCGGACGAAATGGGGTCTGCCATTATTTTTCCTCGTAAAAATCACTTCCGGCAAGCGTTTGGGCCTCCGCCTTCGCGGAGGTGATTGTGGGAGCGCCTCATCTACGCTTCCCCGTCAGCGCGTAAAAGACGGCGCATGTCCCGCATCCACATTAATAATATTACCGGTAGACTTGGCGGAGAGGTCTGAAGCCAAAAAATATATGGCCTCGGCGATATCTTCCGGCAACACACTTAGCTTGAGCAGACTACGTTCGCGGTAGTGGCCTTCCAGTTCGTCCTCGCCCATGCGGTAGGCGGCGGCGCGCTCTTCTCGCCACTTACCGGTCCAGATCTTGGAGCCGCGCAGCACTGCATCCGGATTCACCACATTGCAGCGAATACCCAGCGGCGCCCCTTCCAAAGCCACAGCCCGCGCCAGTTGAAGCTCTGCCGCCTTGGCGGTGCAGTAGGCCGAGGCGTTGGGCGAGGCCACCAACGCGTTCTTGCTGGCCACGAAGACCATGGCACCGCCAGTATTCTGAGCCTTCATCAACTTAAAGCCCTCGCGGCTGACCAGAAAATACCCGGTGGCCAGAATGTTGATATTGCGATTCCACATGTCCAGGCTGGTTTCATCCAGCGGGGCAGAACTGGCAATACCGGCGTTGGAAATCAGTATATCCAGGCCCCCAAAAGCCCGGGCGGTGGTGGTCAGGGCATCAATCACCGCAGCCTCACTGGTGACATCGCAAAACACCCCGCGCACCACATCTGCGCCAAAGTCTGCTGAGAGCTCGGATACGGCGGCTTTTAGCGCTTCTTCATCAATATCGGCCAGCATCACGCAGGCACCTTCGCTCAGCATGCGGCTGGCGGCGGCCTTGCCGATACCACCGGCACCGCCGGTAATAAAGGCCGCCTTGCCTGCCAGCGATTTGGGTTTGGGCATGCGCTGTAATTTCGCTTCTTCAAGCAGCCAGTACTCGATATCGAACGCCTCCTGCTCATCCAGCCCCACATAGTGGCTGACACCGCTGGCCTCGCGCATCACATTGATGGCATTGATATAAAACTCGCCTGCGATGCGGGCGGTAGATTTGTCTTTGGCAAAGGTGATCATGCCTACGCCGGGAATAAGATAGACCACAGCGTTGGGGTCGCGCATGGCAGGGCTATTATCGCGCTTACAACGCTGGTAATAGGCGGCGTAGTCTTCGCGATAGGCCGCCAGTTGCCGCTCCAGATTCTCCGCGCAGCGCCCCAGTTCGGCCTCCAAATCGTTACTGGCCGGATCAAAGTCAATCACCAGAGGGCGTATTTTGGTGCGCAAAAAATGATCGGGGCAGGAAGTACCCAGAGACGCCAGCGGCGCCAGATCATTGGAATTTACAAACTGTAATACGGCGTCGGAATCTTCAAAATGGCCAATTTTGCGCTGATCGTTGGTGATCTTGCCGCGAATCAGCGGCATAAGCTTGGCAGCCACAGCCTGTCGCTGTTCGACATTTAAGGGCGCTCGGTAGCGGCTGCCTCCAAAGGCCTCTCCGGTGTTACTGGCGTCCAGCCAGTCGGCAGCCCGCTGAATAATATCCAGCGTATGGAGGTAGCACGCCTTGGACGTGGAACCCCAGGTAAAAATGCCGTGACCTTCGAGCAGTATCCCCTTCAGGTGGGGCTGGTCCATGGCTAGCTTCTCCAACCGCAAACCCAGATCGTAGCCGGGGCGCTGCCAGGGCAGCCACCCCATCTCACCGCCAAACACCGCCTCAGTCAGCTCTCGACTGTTTTGGGTGCAGGCGATGGCAATGGCCGCGTCCGGATGCATATGATCAACATGCGCATGGGGGATATAGGCATGCAGAGGCGTGTCAATACTGGCCGCGCGGGGATTGAGGTTAAAAGTGCAATGGGGCAGATAGGCCACCATCTCGTCTTCATGCGCCAGCCCACGATAAAGCCCCTTGAGCTGCTCCAGCTTAGCCATATAAAGGGTAGAAAAGCCATCCAGGTCGATAGAACCCAAGTCGCCCCCGGAACCTTTGACCCAGAGCACCCTTGCGTCCTCACCGGTGAGCGGATCGGCCATGGAAATTTTGGCCGAGGTGTTGCCGCCGCCGTAGTTGGTAATGCGCAGATCGGATCCCAGTAGGTTCGAGCGATATTTGAGTTGCTCGGGTTCGCTCATGTCGGAAGCCAACTGATCGTCCCAGAGATTCTGCAGGGGTGAGTCCATTAAAAAAGTCACTCTTTATGTTAAATCAGGCTGTCGAGAGGCCCTCTACGGGGCATCATCACTCATTATGAGTGAAAATGATTGTATATGATTGAATTCACTCGGTCAAACGGTAGCATTTTGTTTTTATGATTAAAATTTTGCAAAATTCGTCATCAACCCATGTCCGCCAAGGTAAAAAGCGGCCCAGAGCTGGGGCCGCTCAAGCGCTGCATCATTTGACCGTGGAATCGAGCTTATCCCTTTGTGCCACCCAAACCGTGGCGGCAATAAAATAAATCACCGACGGCAGAATTAACCAGTGGCGGAACACTTCCAGCGAACCGTCAGCAAACACCCGCCAAGCCATTAAGGCGCAGACTGCCAGCGATAACAAGGCGATGGCGCGGGCGAGCTGCAAGGCTAGGCCGGAAGGCCTCGGGCCTGCCTCAACAATGCGCGCCCCCTGCTGCTGCAAGTAGAGCCGCTCGCGCTCTCGCCTGTCCGCCTCCGCTTGTTCAAAGGGCGCAGCCTGCCCGGTGTAATCCCGGCTTGCGCCCATCCAGGCGGCCACTGCCGTATAAATAATTGTGGTGGCTATCCACGTGGGCACCAGCAGGAAAAACAGGTGCAACCCCAGCTGCTGCATGCCCAAGGCCAATAGCAAGCCTCCGGCCCAGGCGATAACGGCCGCCCAGTTCAGCCTTAACCCCCGGTAGTTAACCCAGTAACGCGTCAACCCCAGTTTTGCAAACAGCCAGTGTTCGGCCACTATCACCGCGCCCACGGGTGCCAGTAATAGCCCCATCAGGCCGACAAAATTCATCAGTTGGCTGAACACAAACGGAAAACAAGCGATCACCGTGGTAATAACCCCGGTCACCCCGGTCACCCTGCTGCGACTCCAGCGCGGGTTGAGCGACTGGAAGGCCAGCCCGGCGCGATAGATGGTGGGGTTGGAGGTGGTCCAGCCGGCGATAATAACCGCGACAATACCCGCCGCTCCGAGGGCCTGGAAAGCCACTGCCCCGGCATCCAGCTGGGTGATGGTGCTCTGCAGCAGCAGTGCGGCGCCCGCCCCCATAATGCCGGCGCACACCCAGGCGAGGAAATGCCCAATATACATGCCCAGTGCAGAAAGATAACCGTAACTGGATTTGCGCGCGTAGCGCAGCAAGGTCATATCAGAGAGCCCACCGTGCATGGCGAGATTACAAATCCAGGCGAAGGCAGCCACATGCCAGACGGTGAAGTCACTATCGCCGCCGCGCCAAATATGGCTTTCGGCCACACGTAAGAAACCTTGCCACCCGCCCAGCTCAGCCGCGCCCGGCGTGCTGGCGTAGAGCACTGGCAGCAACGCCAGGGCACCGGCGACAAACATCAATATCATCCACGGGGCGCAGACTTCGGCAAAGCGCGCCACTTGGCGGAAGCCCTTGATGGCGACAAACACCACCACCGCCCCTACCGCCACTGCCACCAACACAAAGGCGACGCTGGACGGATACCAGTGCACCTGGGGCGGTATGCCGAAGAGTATGCGCACGGCGGAGGCAGAAACGGTGATCATGGCACCGGCAAGCACGCAGAAGAGCGCACCGTTGACCACACTGTAGAGCTTGAGAATATCCGGCCCGCCAATACGGCTCAAGTAAGCGTAGAGGGTAAGACGAGTCTGGGTGGCGATGGGCGCGCACACTAAAGCCCATGTGAGTACCGCCAGCAAATTGCCCCACAACAAGCCCCAAAGCACGTCGCCGGGGCCCACGCCCCAGGCCACGAACATGGCTCCAATAACAAACTCAGTGCCAGCCACATGTTCTCCGGCAAAGCCCGCTGCAAAGCGCCGAGCGGGGGCCAGTTGTTCCGGCTTCACGGGCACCATTTCAAATTCATTGACGCTGGACATTGATTATCCTCATTGTTGTTATTGGATAAGCCCTCTTTAGCAATACCTGTAAGAGAGGCCCGGGTAGCCCTGTGTGCTGAGAACATCAGGGGTTTCGCATAAACTCTGGTTTTCCTGATGGGTATCAGCGTTAGCGCAGGCCCCCGCTTACTGCCACTCGGCAACAGGTTGCTTTTGCCCGCCCACCACTTTCTGCCGCCACTGGCGCCGATATTCATCCAGACGAGCCACCTCCGCCGGCGCCACCGGGGCAAAAGCGGTAATCGCCTCCGGCATGGGTAGTTGCCAGCGAGTCAGGCACCAGGCGCCGCGAATGGTGCTAGCTGTATCGTCGCCGGCCAGCACCGGCTGGTGCGGCCGCAACTGCGCCAACAGGCGACAGAGAATAGGATTTTTTTGCGCGACGCCACCAAAGAGAATGCGCCCGCGCGCGTCCAGTAAATCCAGCTGGTAGTCCATCACCAGCGCGAGATACAGTGTCGCCAGTGAGGTGCCAGAGCTTACCTCACCGCTGATCACCCCCTCATCCACCCGCTGCTGAAATGGACCGCTGCCTGCCACAAATGGCGGGCAGGCGTACACCTGATCATCCACAATGCGCTGTATTTCCAGAGCAGACACGGGATCTTCAGGGTTAGCCCCGGTGATTTGGCACAGCCGCTCAAATTCGCGCCCGCCCATAAAGCGCGCGCAGGCCAGCGGCACCCCCAAAACACTGACATTAGCCAGCATATCCCGCGCTTCCTGTAGTGCATCCAGGCTGCCCCCGCTCATCATCGCCACCACCCAGGTACCGGTAGAGATCACCGTAAAAGGTTCCCGGAGCCCGGCGGCAAGATAGCGAGCAAAACTGGCGTTGGAGTCGTGAACCCCGGCATAGACCATGCACTGCGGGGGCAATCCCAACTCGCCGGCAAGCGAAGGCAGCACCGGGCCCAGGCTTTGCGTAGCCTCCACCAGAGGCGGCAATTTCTCCTCAATATCGAGCGTCTTTACCAAGCTCGAATAGCGCCCCACCCGTGGCTCCCACAAATCCGTATGACAGCCCAGAGAGGTAACTTCCGAGGCGGCAATACCCGTGAGCCGGTAAACCCAATACTGCGGGAAGAGGAGAATCCAGCGAGCCGATGAAAACGCCTCGGGAAATTTTTTCTGCAGCCACCACAGTTGCCGCCCAAGATTGAGACCGGCCCCAAGACTGGGAGAGAGCGTAGATGAATAGTCGGGACGTACAGCTTCATAGTCCGCCGTATCGGCAGCAATAGCTGAGTGCTCGTAATCAAGGGCGGGTAATACCAGGCGACCAAACTCATCAAGCAGCAGCGCACAGGCGCCGTGGGCACTGACATTAATGGCCTCAATTGCAAAGCCGCCGGCGGCCTCGTGAAGGATGCTCTTTAACCAACACCAGATCCCCTCCACATCGACATGCGGGTAAGGCGCCCCAGCACTCACTACGTTGGCATGGGAGCGCGACCAAACCAGAGCGCCGCTTGCGTCGATCACCTGCCCTTTAATATTGGTTTTACCAATATCGAGAATGAATGTAACCATAGGGGCCTTACCGTCGCGGCTCTTTGTTATGGGCAACTGTAAAATGCTGGCGGCTGCGGGCCTCCAACAAATGCCTTCCAGCAGCGCCTGCACACATAAGTAGCATATGCCGACACTATCGAAATATGACTACTAATGCAATAAATTGAAGTATTTTTACAGTTCGCCCATTGGCAACCAATGTGGCTGACCACAAGCAATTGCCGAACAGTGTGTCAATTATTATTAAAAATCAATATAAATCAATATCATAAAAAGATTTATCCAGAAGTACTGCGAAAGCTGGTTTTTAGCCAAAGCGTCAAATTAGCCTTGTAAACGATCAAAATAACACCTATTATTTCATATACAGTCATATACGATCATGACTGGGAGTTGTAGGAGACTTCATACATATCCCCCTGGATTATGTATTCTTTGCCGGCGCTAAGCGCCGGTTTTTTTTGCTGAGCACACAGAGCCCGCCGACAAATGCTAACGCCCGGCAGGTACAACAGAGGATCGGGGCTCAATATAAAACTTGGGCGGGAATAGCAATTCCGGGGGCGCCTGGGCAGACACCCCCGAGGGGTTTTATTACATTAAGATATCCACGGTAACCGCATCCAATACATCCGTTTTCACCAGCAACCGTTTTTTGTCACCATGGTAATCCGGCGTTACCGACACGCCGTTAACTGTGACCGTTTTGGGCTTGGCATTTAGCACAATCTCAAATTGGCGCGCATAGCCTACAGCCGGGCTTTTAATGCGCACATTGTTACCGGTGCGCTCCAGAGTAATCTCTTTATGCTTATCATCGTCGAGCATATCCACGTAGGTAAAGCGGCTCTGGCTGCCCCTGGCACCGGGGTATGCATGAATTTTCAGCAGGGGCGACGACTCTTGCCACAGGGTGCTGTTGCCGGGGAAGAGGTTACCCGTCACAAACAGGCTGTTTTCTCGTACAAACCGTGGCAGCTTGCTCAGAGGGGCATCAACGGTGACAAACTTGCCGCCTTTAAAGCGCACAGCGGCATCATCAAAGTCACGCCAATTGCCCTTGGGTAGGTAAACTCGCCTTTTGGTAGCCGGCTCAAACACCGGCGCCACCAGTATTGCCTCACCCACATAAAAGGTATCCCAATTATCGTAAGTATTGGCATCATTGAGGTGACGGTACGCCAGAGGCTGCATCAAAGTGCCATTCTCGTAGCTGGTCTCGGCCAGTGAATACAGGTAAGGAATCATCCACATGCGGTCGTCCAGTATGGCACGGAAGGTGTTCTGAAAGTCTTCGTCGTACTGCCAGGGCATGCGGTCGCGACCATCGCCGCCGGCACCATCGAGTTTGATTTCAAACAATCCAGTCATACTGCCGGCCTGCATCCAGCGCAGGTGCAAGTCTTCGGGAATATAGCCCTCTCCCTGATAGCCGCCCACGTCGGTGCCCCATACGGGAAAGCCCATAAAAGAGCTGCGCGCGGCATTGGCGAAATTCGCCCGTAAACCCTCCCAGGTGGTGCGCGGGTCACCTCCCCAGATGGCGCTCAGGTACGGCTGGGTGCGATGAATGGCCGAACGGGCAAAGGTAATCTGGTCATCCTCCCACACCGAGCGCAACGCCTCATCGTGTACTTTTGCCATTAAATAGGCATAGCGATTGCGGCGCTCAGCGGGCGCTACTGACTCATCCTGCCAGGCTTCGGTGGCCGGGAATCGCTCGTCGGCGCGATCGATTTTATGGCCTTTTACCCCCGCATTCAGCTGCTTTTCCACCAATGCTTGCTTAAACGCCTCGACCGATTCGGTGTCGCTGAGATCGATGTAACTGAAATCGCCTGCTAAATGCCGATTAAACGGGGTAGCGCCAAAAAAGGCGGGAGAGGTCCAGGTCATAAACTCCATGCCATAGTGCTCGCGAATTTTGGCAATCCACTGTTCCGGGTTGGCAAAATCCTCGCGAAAATTCATCTGGGACCAGGCATGCGCACCATCACTGTAGGGGCGGTCGACGAACCAAGAGGTAAAAGGCATTTGCATTTGCGTCAACCGCTCAATGTCTTCCAGTATTTCGTCCGCACCGCCATCATTTTGATCGCGCCAGCCGATGGGCCCCAACCCCCACGCCGGTACCGACTTGGGTTTACCGATCAAGGAGAAATAGGCTTTGTGAATCTCGGCGCCGTCGTCGCCAAAAAACAGATACCAATCCAGCGCGCCGGTTTCGTGGTGAATCCGGTGCGCCCCATTAATGCCAATGTGATAAGTGCCTCGGGCAAAGGTATCAAAGAAAGAACCGTAGCCCAGGCTGCTGATAAAAAACGCGGAAAAGGCGGACGCGTAGTTTTCCTGGAAAGAGGCCTCTTCCGCAGTCACGTCCACGGTGATAACGCCCTTGCGCAAATCCGGCGACAGGCGGTTATCGGGCTGAAGCGGTTCGCTGAGGCCAAATATATGATCTTTCAAATCGGCCAGCTCCAGTGTCACCTGGCGCCCCCAATCCGGGGAGGCGTGCAAGTGGAAACCGCCTTCGACCTGACGAATGGTTAAACTCACCCGGCGCGCCTTGTTATCATCGACAGTGCGATAAAATTCAACGCTGGGTGCGAAGCTGCCTTGCAGCTCAATATGCTTGTCATCCGCTTTGCGAATTTCCCACTGCACGGCAGTCTGGTAATTGAATGCTATGTCCCGCACCTGCATTTGATTTTTTTTATCGTCGGAAACCTGAATCTGCACGCCACCCTCGCGCGTATCTACCTGCAGCCTGTGCTGCTGATAATTCAGGCTGGCCGTGTTGGCGGCAGCAACAAGGGCGCAAAATCCGCCGGTAACCAGCACCAACAACAGACGCATTGAACGTTTAATAGTTATAAACATAATCGTATCCCAAGCTAAAGCTAACAGTATCGATGTAAAAAATTACTCTTGCTATAAATCCATAATCGCGTGAAAGGCCGATTTGGGTTGATGTTCGGCATCAAACAGCAGCGGAAAATCAGCGCGTCCAGAGTCAAACTCAGACAGCCAGGTGTTGTCATCGGCAACGCCCCAGAAAGACACGCTGGAAATCAAATCGCTGTTGCGCTTGAATATGGCAAACAATTGAGCGTAACGCTCCGCCTGCTTCCGATCCAGCTCGGCCGGAACAGTTGTTGCCGTGTAAAAATCGTCCGGCGTATATTGCTGCCCGCCCACGTAGAGTGACATATCCAGCTCGGTAATGTGCACATCCAAGCCCAGAGACGCGTAGCGCTGAATAGCCGCCTCAAGATTCTCCATGCTCTGATGATGCGATTGATGCTCTGGATCAGGAGAGAGCACAGTACTCACGTGCGCTTGCAAACCCACCCCATGCACGGGCACGCCGTCATCCAACAACGACTTCAACAAGTGATAAATTGCCTCGCGTCGCGCCGGTAAATGATTGTAGTAATCGTTGTAAAAAAGTTTAGCCTCCGGATCAGCTTCGTGAGCAGCGTGAAAGGCTGCGGCAATATACTCTTCACCCATAGCGCCATACCACAGGCTTTTTTGATCATCGGCCTCATGCTGATCGGTACGCATGCTGCCGTCATCCATAACGGCCTCGTTCACCACATCCCATGCGTCCACCCGGCCCTTGAAGTGACCGACCACGCGCTCAATATGCGTTTTCATAATGGACAGGACTTCTTCCCGCTCGCGAAGCTTCCCCGCATCACTGAAAAAAACCCAATCCGGTGTTTGCCGGTGCCACACCAGAGCGTGCCCACGCACGGCCATATTATTGTCTTCGGCAAAGGCGAGCATCTTGTCAGCAACATCAAAGGTAAACTCGCCCCGGCTCGGTTGTAGTGATTCAAATTTCATTTCGTTTTCAGCGGTTATGCTATTGAAATGCTGCGTCAACAGCTCAGCGTGAGTTTGATAGGATTCAGAGTCCACCGCCGCGCCTATTAAAAAATCATCGCTGAACTTCACGCGCAGCTGATCGATTTTCACAGAAGGCGCTTTGCTTTCGGGCTCATACAAGGGCTGTGAAGCGTTATCGTCCGCGCAACCAAACAGCATGCCAACCGTCAGTACGGCGCTGATTATTATTAAAGCTTTGCTATTCATCATAGGTATTACCTTTATTAAAAACCTTCCGCCCGAACTTGCCACTGACCATTGTCGGGAAAGCCCAGGGTTTCGCTATCGGTATTAGTGGTTGCCATATAAGCCACCGCCGCCAAGAGCGCACCGTTAGCGGGCAGATAAACAGGTAGGCCAACTTTCTTCTGCGGGCAATGACCATTAATGTTGTAATGATTATTGTGAGCGTCCATCAGCAGTGCCTCTACCGCTATCTCGGGTTCGTTTAAGCGGTTGGCCGTCATGGCAATCATCGGGTAATCCCAACCCCAGATGCGCTCCTCGAAATCCCAGCTGTCCATCACTGCAAACAGCGTCTGCCGCATGACATCGGGATCCACGCGGTCATCTTTAATCAAACCCCAAACACCCAGCATGGCCGGATGATCGTTGCGACTGTCCAGGTTGTCAAAGGTGTCCGGTATGGATTCGATGGCCACGTACTTACCGTCTTTTTGCGGCAGCGCCGCGAGTTTTTCGATTTGCTTTTGCCACAAAGGATGCGGGGCCTGCCCTAAACGCTCGCGCCATTGTTGCGCCGTTTGCAAACCGGTGTACCAAAGACCAAGTTCAAAGGACGGGTTTTTGGATTCGGTCACCTCGTAGTGTTCCTGTGCAATCCATATGGGCGGGTTCAAGGAGTAGCGCTGCTGCTCTTCCTCCCAGGTCAGCATGGAAGACAGTGCGCGGGCACTGTCATCCACCAGTTCGGCATAGCGCTCTACTACATCTGCGGTAGTCTGGCGCTCATAGACCCGCTCCGCCAACAAAATGGGCAGCGGTTGATTCCAGATAATCAGCGGATTACCGCCAGGGCTTTCCCGGCCGTCGGGGCCGATCATTTTTGACCAGCGCGCGCCTTCGAGCCCTCTGTTTTTAGCGGTGGCTTTTGCCACGCCCAGATGTTTCAGATACCAGCTCAGCGCCTGTTCGGTATAAGCGGCTCGATTCCACAGCGCCCAATGGGCCTGGTGCCACCAAATCATTTCAGTGTGAAATTTCCCGTACCAGGAACTGCTGGTAAGACCCGTTTCCTGTGCGGGTACGTCCCCCCGCGACTGTACCGCCAGCACGTATTGGCTGAGCACAACCCGGCGCTCAAGCTCCCGAGCCTGCGGTGCTTGGCTGCCACTAAAATCTATAGCTGCACCACTGTGCCAGAAAGCCTGCCAGGCTGTTTGTGCCGACTCGGCTATAGGCGCAAAAGCGTTTTGGTTTTCGGGTAATAGTTTTTCCTGGCTGAACTGCACCGCCAGCGAAAAGCTCGCAGACACCACATCGGCGGCCCGCAGTTGCAGCCGGTAGCGGTGCTCACCAGTCTCCTCAAGCCTGGCCTTACCCTGCCAGTGCAGCATCACCCAGTGGCGTGCATCATCCACCTCGCGGGAAAAAAGTGCGGAGCTTTCATCGCTGTACTCCAGCTTTGTGTGATGAGACTCATGATCATCCCAGAGCATGGCCGGTGTATTTTTCACCTCAGGGTCATAACCGCGTGGAAACGCAAAAGCGATACTGAGTTGCTGTTGATCCACCAGATCGGAGCGCAGTTCAAAGGCGAGCGTGTCCGCACCATCGGCAACGGTGGTTTGCACGCTTACAGCGCTGTCGTGCAGATGGAATTGGCTGGTAAGCAGGCCATTCCACAAATCGAGTTGCTGGCGCACCTCGCTCACCTGTTCCTGCACCAGCGGTTTCTCGTCGTAGTTAAGAGCGATCTGCATCAGAGGCAGATCATGAGGGTTCTGACGCAGCCACTGACCCGCCGCAGAGTCCATATCGGTGGGAAAGCTCACTTCCCGCTGGTAAGCCTGGTAAGTTTCACTGGCATCATCCAGTTGATAGTTGTCAGGGTTCTGGCGGCTGTGCCAGGCCCAGCGCGCCTTGGTTTCCAGCGGAATACCGTGGGTGAAATAATGCTCAGGAAAGCTCTGAAAGCCGGTGATATCGGCGGTAAAGGCAAACTGACCGTTACCTACAGTGAAGGGGGAATTCGGATCGAGTACTGCTAGCTGCGGGTTGTGGCGGGCCACCAGCGCCTGGCGATCAATGGGCTCGCCAGCAACAAGGGCGCGGTCGCTATTGTCGTGCCGGGCACACCCTGCCTGGACGAGAAGCAACACCACGCCTAACAATGCCGTCAGCACTCTTGCGGTTTTTGCACATAAGGGGGCAAAAGAGAATAACACATGTGGCCGGCTCGGCCGTCGGTTGCTGTAGCTCATAATTGTCATTCATTATTATCGGTTGCTGGAGTATTCAGCCCGGGCCACAGTGACAGAGTAAGGCGCTGCCAGTGCCAAGCCATCTTTCACACATTACCACTCATCAACAATCACAATCAATCATTTATCCACCGATTACCCAGTACAACAGGTAACTGCCGCCCTTCAGGGGGTTTTCGATAAATTCACTCAATTGCAACTAAATTTTCAGCGATTATTGACTTTCATCTTCAAAAATACCGCCAAATCCTCCCGATTTGTTCAAAAAACAACCGCAAATGCGACCTATTTCCATAATCATTCTTGACCATACTTGATTAAAGATGTATTTTTTTGCTGTTCTTATGATTGAATGTGACTCTTTATGCGTTTTAGTAGGCGCATAAATAGGCACTATTCAACTTTTAAGTCAATTTTCTACGGCGTAGCAGGTTTCGCCCCAGCAGACATAATGAGGGAAGACGATAATGAATAACATTAAACACTCCGCTTCACGACCCTGGACACTTTCGCGGCTGGCACTGGCAATAGGGGTGGCATCAACTGCAGCCCCACTGCTCGCACAGGCACAGGCCGATGTAGACCCACGCGAATCGCAGATGCTCGAAGAGATTCTAATCACGGGATCACGCCTGACCACACCCACAGGCATGAACACCCCCACCCCGGTTGCCGTGTTGAATGCAGAAGACTACGAACTGGCCGGCACGCAAAATATTGAACAATTGCTGCTCGACTCCCCCCAGTTTGCCGGCAATCAGCTTGAAGGGCCCAATGCCAACACGGTGCAGGCGGGCCAGCCCATCGGTGTCTCCACTCTGAACCTGCGCAATTTTGGCGCCTCGCGCAATCTGGTGCTGGTCAATGGCAGACGCTTCGCCATTACCGGGCCGGGTATGACCACCGATATCAATACCATTCCCGCCGCCCTGATCGAGCGCACCGAGGTGGTCACCGGCGGCTCTTCCGCCGTGTATGGCTCGGACGCCATTACCGGTGTGGTCAACTTTATTATGAAAGAGGATTTTGAAGGTGTAGCGCTGGATGTGCAGAGTTCGTGGGATATGCCCACCAAGACTCCCACCTACAACATTGATCTGACTTTCGGCACCAATTTTGACGAGGACCGGGGCAATATTACCGCCTCGCTCGGCTACATGGACCGCAACGGTTTTACCACCAATGAGCGCGGCGGCTTTGTGGCGCAAACCCTGAGTGACGCCTGTGTGACGCTCGACTCTTACAGCCCCGACAGCCCGGGGACGACGTTGACTGTCCCCAGTGGCGAAACCTGCAACAGTGCCGGTGGCCGCATGGGCTTTACCACCGGAGGCTCGGGCGATGTGCCCAATGGCCGCATCGGCAACCTGCCACTGTACGGTTCGGCCCAATCCGACCCCGAGTTTGATTTAGCGCTGGCTAACCTGGGCCTGCAGGATATGGGTTCACTGGGCGCCATCTTTGACACTGAGGGCAACAGCCTACGGCCTTTTATCTCTCCCGATGATCGCTACGACTTTGCCAACAATGCCTATATAGTCACCCCCCAAGAGCGGTGGATGGCCAATGTTTTCGGCAAGTACGATTTCACCGACAGCATGACCGGCTACTCCGAAATCCACTACAGCAGCAACCAGACAAAGGTGCAGATTATTCCCACCAATGTTGGCGGCAATTTTCTGGTGGATACGGATAACCCCTACTTGAGTGGCGAAATGCAAAACCTGCTGCAACTGCTGGATGAACGCGAAATCGGTACCACCACCATTCAACAGGGCTCGCTGAGCCTGAGCACAGAACCCAATGACGGGCTGGCGGTAATGAATTACGGCCGTCGCTTCAGTGATTTGCCCACCCGACAGGCCGATGCCGACCACCAGGTGTTCCGCACCGTACTGGGTTTGCGTGGCGATCTTGGCGATGTGTCCGATAGTGTCCTGCGCGATCTGTCCTACGATGTTTATTACAGCTTTGCCAGCACCACCGAGGTGGATGTACAAATTGGTTCTGTGTCGCGCAGCCGCGTTCAAAATGCCATGCTCTCGCAAAATGGCGAGGCGCCACTGCTGAATATGTTCGGTAATGGCAATATGTCCGAGGCCGCTATTGAACAAATTCTCATCGGCGCGGTTTCAAAAATCGAAGCCGAGCAAAAAGTTGCCGTGGCCAGCTTGACCGGTATTGCCTTCGATCTTCCCGCCGGCCCCGTAGCCTTTGCCATAGGCGCCGAATGGCGCGATTCATCGGCCAGTTATATTCCGGATTCCTTCCTCGCCTCTGGCGACGTGTCGGGTTGGAACTCGGCGCGCGCCACCAGTGGCCGTCAATCAGTTCAAGAAGTCTTTGGCGAGGTACGTCTGCCGGTGCTGGCGGGTATAACCGGTGCTGAAAGGCTGGATATTACCGGTGCTTTCCGCTACTCCGATTACGATGTAGGCAGCGAAGAGGGTGTCTGGACCTACTCCGGTGGTCTTGAGTGGGCACCGGTTGCCGACCTGTCTTTACGCACGCAATTCCAGCACGCCATTCGCGCCCCCAATATTGGCGAATTGTTTGGCGGCCAGGGCTCTGATGGCCCCACCGCAACCGACCCCTGCGGCCCCAACCAACCCGCCGACCAGCAGACCCAAGCGGTGCGGGATGTCTGTGTGGCCACCGGGGTGCCCGAAAGCGCGGTGTTCTCAACCTCAGTACAACCCTCGCCTTTCTTGCGGCAAATTCGCGGCGGCAATCCGGATTTGAATCCAGAAGAATCCGACACCACCACCATCGGCATTGTCTATCAGCCCAGCCAGGTTGATGGCCTCGCCCTGTCCATCGACTACTTCAATATCAAGCTCGATGACGCCATTGCACCCCTAGGCGGCGGCGGCCTGCAAAACGTGCTGGACCTGTGCTACAACACCCTGCAGGACCCCGACAGCGTGTTCTGCGGCGCCGTTAACCGCGACCCCAACACCGGCGAAATTACCGGGCCCAGATATGTCTATACCACCAATGCCAATATTGGCGGTATCGAAACCTCCGGCGTGGATTTACAGGCCAATTATTCCTTTGATACCGATTGGGGCCTATTCGCCGGGGGCAGTACCTGGAACGTGAGCACCTCGTGGACTTACACCGACGAGTTTGTTGTCACCCCGGTGCAAGACCTACCAAACCTCAAAAACGACTGCTTGGGCGCCTGGGGCGGCACCTGTGGCCAGCCAGTACCTGAATGGAAAAGCTCAACTCGGCTGACCGCTATCACCGGGCCGATGACCCTCTCGTTGCGCGCACGTTATATGAGCGACCTGATCACCGACAGAATCGCCATCCCGCAATCACGGGGAGATGAAGCACCCTCAGCAGACAGCTTTACCAAACCCACCATCGGCTCCTACGTGTACTTTGACCTGACAGGCCAATATGCCTTTAGTGAAGATACCGAAGTGACCTTGGGCGTGCGTAATATCATGGATAAGGAAGCACCGATAGTAGGCAGCCTTGAACAAGGAGGCAGGAATACCATTCCCGCCACCTACGATATGCAAGGGCGCGTGGTGTTTGTGAAGCTTAGCACCAAGTTCTAAGCATCGTTGACAGGGCGGCGAGTCAGCCGCCCTGCCAGTAGTTGAACCCACGTCTATGCAGTCGCTACGCCAAGTGCCCTGTAGCCTGCTTTCCTTATGTGCCACATTTTCCCTCACAGTTAGACGCTGTTTTGCTGTGGTAGTCGTACACCCATCCTCCCTTCATCTCGATATGGCAACAAGCCAACAGCTCGGCCTTGAGCATGGCCCTACCTCGCGCCGCTCTACTCTTGATGGCCGAAATCGATACGCCCTGTTCCTCCGCCAGTGCTCGCATGGTTCGCCCGTGCAACTCGGTGGCGGTCAGTGTTTCTCGGTACAGAATCGGCAATCGTTCGATAAACAGACGCAGACAGGTAGAGATTTCTCTGTGCATTTGCTCCTCATCGGGCCCATCGACGGTCAGCGCCTCATCGAGTACCTCCGTGGGCGTAGTCTGCGCGCGGTAAAAATCAGCTACTGAGGTTCGCGCCGCGGCATAGAGCCACCCCGTCAGATTTTCCATACGCCGCCCAGATTGCTGCGACTTTAGCGCCTTCAAAAAGATCTCTTGCAGCAGATCATCGGCCTGGACGGAATCAGGCAAGCGCTTGCGCAGAAAAGTGCGAAAACTCTGCTGTAATCGAGCAAAGGCGTGCCCCAGGTCCTCAGTGGGTTCCATGTTGCCTATCCTTTAACTGCAGCATAATTGCGCACCCTCCTCAACATTGTCAGGAACACAGCATATACCAGCGGCCTGCCCATCGGCCGGCTCGGAGGGGCGTAGCGGGATGCAACAAGCACCCAGCGATGCCGCGGTGTCCATCGCCAATGTATCGGCATCCGATAGCGTTAAAAAATGTTCCCAAGCAATACCTTGCGGATCGACAGTCCAGTGCTTTTCGCTGCGCGCATAGCAGCAGGCTGCCTGGCCCTGTTCAAGCGTCGCATCGCCAGTTGCAGCGTCGGCCAGTTGCTTGAGAGCCGCCAGCTCTTGGGGGTCATCAGCTTGCATACCTAAATGGTTTACCCCGCTTGCATTGAGGCGAGACGAGATGGCGAAATTGAGGCGCGGATCATCAAGCATCCACTTGGCGTAATCTTGTTTTTGCTTAGATGGTGCTTGCCCAAACAACTTACTGTAAAAGGCTATGTTAGCAGGAAGATCGGTAACAGCGACGTGTACATGAAATCGTTTCATTGTAGTCTCCAGTCAGTTTCATAAAGGGCATCGTCAAGCGCGATGCCCTTATATAGACGGGAAAAGTGCCAAGTGGTCGCAAGCTATATAGTGATTCCATCAAAAGCTCGGTTCGGCTAAGGAGCCTATTTATGAGAAATAGCACGCATGCTCGGCTCTAATCAAACAAATGAATCTGGAACATCTGACGACAAGGGATCCCTATCGCCGGTTAAACGATGAAAATCGAGCGGCTTAATCTCGTCCGATAAGCTTTACGCCACAATCACTATTGTGCCAAAAAAGCACAATTTATTCAGATACGTCGGTAACGTTCTTCTATACTGAGTTAAACGCGCTTGATGGGACGAGAGGTCAGCATGGAGTTTTTTAAAAAATTAGCAGATGGCAGCTTTATGCCTCACGGACATTGCCTACTATGGCAATCTGACCTTCTTATTCTACATGTGGGGGGTGAAGTATTAACGGTTATCGCTTATTCACTGATTCCATTATCACTCATTTATCTCGTAATGAAACGAACCGATCTGGCTTTCAACTGGATCTTCCTCATGTTCGCCGGCTTTATCTTTCTTTGTGGCGTGACGCATTTACTATCCATCATCAATGTATGGCATGGATACTACTATATTGCAGGTATCGCCAAGGTTTTAACGGGTATTGTCTCTATCGCGACCGCTGCAATGTGCTGGAAACTAATGCCAAAAGCATTAGCAATACCCAGCAACGAAGTCATCCTTCGTAAAAATGAGCAGTTATTAGCCGCACAACAAGAGCTTATAGACGCCAATCATTTGTTAGAGGAGCGAGTGTTTCAACGCACTAAAGACTTAGAGCGTATAGCCCAGACCGACGATCTAACGGGATTACTCAATCGAGGGGGCCTGCTTGATAGACTAACATCGGAAATCGACCGCGCCGAACGATACAATCGGAAATTAAGCCTTTTGATGATTGATCTCGATCATTTTAAGCTGGTTAATGACAATCACGGTCACCCTGTAGGCGACTCAGTCTTGTCAGAGTTGGCAACAATATTGATAAAAGAAAGTCGTAGTAGCGATGGTATTGGCCGCTATGGCGGGGAAGAATTCCTGATTGTTTTACCAGAAACAGATATTAGTACAGCGCAGACTTTGGCCACGCGCATTCGCCTTGCCGTGATGGAAAACAATTTCGGCACCTCAGTATCGATGAACCTTTCTCTAACCTGCAGTATTGGCGTAGTCGAACTGCAGGATAAGCAAACGTTAACCGAGCTACTCAAATACGTTGATGATATCTTGTATAAAGCAAAGCATGAAGGCCGTAATCGTGTGGCGCTAGCAGACACCTAGAGAACCGCTGCACAGAGAAGGAAAAACCACCTCGTCATCACCATCCTGCCATGGCGGAAACTTGATCATGGCTCGCACAAAAAACGGGTGCTCTAACCAGTGTTGCAACCACCGCTGCAGGTTCGGATAAGGTAGACGGTAGAACACATGACGATCCACATGGGCAAACTGGCGAACAAAAGGCAAAATACCAATATCGGCAATGCTTGCATTAACCCCCAGCAAATAACGATTTCTACTCAGCAACACGTCTAATACTTGTAAAAATACTTCACCCCGTTGCCGGTACTCTGTCTGGGTCATTTCAAGATATCGATCGGCGTATTTATAACGATCCAGCCAGTACTTGAATTCGTTATCATTTTGCTCAATCAGCGCGCCTGCCTGGTGCAAAATATTAGCATCCAATAGCCCAATCGGATCTTGTTGCTCAAGCGCCCACGTCATTATATCTCGGCTTTGTTCAATCACACTTCCATCAGCCAGTTGTAATACAGGTACGGTGCCTTTGGGGCTAATCGCCAGCATCTGTGCGGGTTTGTCTTTTAGAACAACCTCACGCAGCGACACCTGTAAACCTGCACATAAAAGACCAAGTCGGGCGCGTATGGCGTAGGGGCAGCGGCGAAAAGAGTACAGGCATGGAACAGGTGAGGTCATAAGATTTTTCGCAGTAGTATGGTAAAAAGTGCATAGGTCAGGAGTGTTAAACGGACGTAAAATCGTCTGCGTTCTAGTCTAACAATATAAGGCCTGTAATCCACCCGCCTCAAAACTGTTTCTTTCGATGTACGGAATCTCTGAACGCCAGTATAAAGATCAATAACCGGTGTGTATCAAATCACAGAACTACTTCGCAGCTAGTTAATTCAAGAAGAATAGCGGCTGTATATGGTAAAGTAACTCGAAACAGAACGTTGGAATTTCTTATGCACACCATTCAGATCGACATTGTTTCCGACATCGCCTGCCCCTGGTGCGCCATCGGCTATGCACGCCTGGAGCAGGCGATGGCGCAATTGACGCCAGAGTACCAGTTTACCGTGCAATGGCATGCATTTGAGTTGGACCCCAACCACAGCGGCGAGGGCGAGCCGATTCTACCCGCTCTGGTGCGTAAATACCGAAGCACTGAGAACGAGATGCGCACCAATCAAGACCAGATGGTGCAGATTGCAAAAGGTCTGGGCGTTAACTTTGAAAAACTGCAGGAACGCTTCACCTGCAATACCTTCGATGGCCACCGGCTGGTAAAATGGGCGGGTGAACAAGGCCGACAGACCGAGATGAAACAAGCTCTGTTCGAAGCCTACTTTGGTCGAGCCGAGAAGGTTTCCGACCACGCTGTTTTGCTGCGCTGCGTTGAAAGCCTGGGGCTAGACCCTGCGCAAGCGCGCCAAGTACTGAAATCGGACCAGTACGCCAAGGCAGTACGAGACGATGAAGCCAACTATCAACAGGCCGGTGTGACCGCCGTACCGGCGTTTATCATAAACCAAAAGTACCTTATTAGTGGCGCTCAGGAAACCGCTACACTGGTAGAAGCGTTTCAAAATATCGGCGCGGAGGCCGGGTGAAGGTCAAAATGGGAGCCACAAAGCCGAAAGCTACCACCGAAGCACCACCCACCTTTATTCCTGCGCAAGCGAAAAAATGAGGGCGGGCCAGGCTTTAACTCTTGGCGTTCTGTTTCTCACGTTTTGCGGCTTTCTTCTCTTTGGGGCTCAGTAATGGCTTTTTCTTGGTTTCCTTAACGCTTTTCTGTTCTTTGCTCATGGGGGGAACCCTCCAATTGGGAGCTTTGAATATAGCACTCTACGGGTAATTTTGTCGCGTTTCTTTCATCGGCTTATTTTTCTACCACCTCGTAATGTTCGAACAGCTTATCCAGGTACTCGGTATTCTCGCTGGCATGGCGCAGCGCCTCTACAGCAGCGCCCGCTTGGTGGGCTAAGGCCGCCACCCGTCCCTGTTTGGTAAACGACAAATCGCCTTGATGCTGGCTGATGGGATCCGTATAAGCGTGTTCGGGTGAAATGATTTTCCAGCCCTTGGCGCGGATATGTTGAACAAGGTCGCCAATGTAGTTCGCGGCCATGTCGTTTTCATGCAGCAGCAGAACGTGCTTTGGTGAGCGACCCAGGTTCTTTCTTGCGATCTCATCATAAAACTCAATGGTTTCCCAGATGGTATCAACGTAGAGCTGGCCCAGCTTTTTCTCGTCGATCTTTTTTCCAGCCTTGACAGCTTCCCGATACAGCGAATTGATATACCAGTCGAAATTATCAACCGTTACATAGCCCATGGAATAGCCGAGATCACTCAGCCCTGCAGCAATAGCCTCACGTGACGGCGTATCTTTTCCATAGTGCAAGTACGGGAAACGATACAGTGGCAGTAGGTTATCGAACGGTTGCAAAATCTGCTGCGCTTGTCGAGCATCCTCCAGCACATCCTCTACCGTTATTTCGTTGGCCGAAAGATGCTTGTGGCTGTGATTGGCTAGTAAGTGCCCGGCATGGGTGTAAGCCCGCAGGCGCTCAGAGGATGTTGAATCAATATACTGGGTGGTAACGAAAAAGAGCACCTCTGGCACTTCAGCCTCGCGGAGCTGGCGAATCAGATTGGCCGTTCGGGCGCTGCCATCCATCACCTCAGAATCCGGAGTGGGCGCGT
>DATBNH010000475.1:0-3329 GCA_036554405.1 Cellvibrionaceae bacterium
TTGATGGCGAGGTGATTGGTCGTGTGGCACAGGTGATGGTGGATGACAGTGGCAAGGTGCTGGGTGAAGTGGCCGAGGTCCTACGTGATGAACAGGGCAATATTATTGGCCGAGTGGTAGACGGTCAGGTAATTAATGATCGCGGTGAAGTCATTGGTACAGTCAATGCCGACGGTTCGGTAACCGGTATTAATGGCGAAAACCTGGGCCGCGTAGAAAAAGCAATGCTCGGTCAGGATGGTCAGGAAGTCGATGAAATGGTGCAAGTGGTGCGCGACAAGGACGGCAACATCATCGGCCGCTTGGTGGATGGCAAGGTGGTTGATGCTGCCGGCAACGTAATTGGCGAATTACAAGATGGCAAAGTGGTGGATGCCAATGGCCGTACCATCGCCTCGGGTGTGGCTGTTTCTTCAGAAAACAGTGCCAGTGTGGCGGGTGAGATGCGCGCACAGATTGAGCGCAATGTGACCCGCGAAGTCGATTACATTGAGTTTATTTCCGGGGGAACGGCAAAGGAAGGTATTGTGCCGGTACGCCGAATTCGCTTGCAATAAGGTGGCGAGATAATGAATACAAAAATCTATCAATTGGGGACACACATGCGCACCGTGCTGATACTACTGGTTTTGATTTTGGGGTGCTCCTTTGCTCATGGGCAATCGCGAATACTGCCTGATATGCTCACCCTGTATAACGGTGAATCCAAGGTTATGAATGCGCCCGATGCGGTAAGGATCTCTGTAGGTAAATCGGGCATGATCAGCTCTTCACTGTTAAAGAGTGGCGAGATAGTGCTTATCGCTGAAGGCGAAGGCGAGACTAATATGCAGGTGTGGTTTGCTAATGGTTCCCGGGAGGATATGACCATTTCTGTTGTGCCATCCGACGGTTGGCGTCATGCCAATGAAATTAAAGCACTGTTGGGCGACATACCGGGTATAAAAATTACCACTGTAGGGCGCCGTGTGGTGGTGGACGGCAACCTTGAAACACGTGATCTGGAGAGAGTTAATATTGTTAAAGAACGCTACGAGGATATGCTGATCCTGGCCCGGGAGATGAGTGCCTACGAGCAGAAGATGATTTACTTTGATGTGAAAATTGTGGAGTTCGACCGCAGTGAAACTGAAGAACTGGGCATTAACTGGAGCAAAAGCTTTGCCGGGCCCAGTTTAGGCTATGCCAATACCTGGAAGGCCGGTGGCAGTTTAATTCCCGCCTGGCAAGCTGAGGGGATTGGCGGCGGCTACGGCTATGAAACTGGCGCGCGCGGTATTCTTTTTGGCATTGCCACCGATATTGTCTCGGTGATCGATTTGCTGGAGCAGAATGGCTCGGCGCTGGTGTTGTCATCACCCCGCTTGAGTGCCAGAAGTGGCGGCAAGGCTGACCTGACCGTAGGGGGCGAGGTGCCGGTAATCACCAGCTCCATCAGTGGCTCCAGTGTGGAGTACAAAGATTACGGTGTTTTGCTTAATATGGAGCCAAGTCTGGATTTATACGGCAATATTACCGCCCGCATAGAAGTGGCTATTACCCAACTTGATTTGGCACAGGCGGTAGACGGGCAGCCCGCCTTTAAAAAACGTGCAACGGGTAATGATATTAAGCTTCGCCAGGGCGACACACTGGTGTTGTCGGGTTTGATTACCCGCGAGGAGCAGGTCACTTATCGCAAAGTTAAGTGGTTGGCGGATATTCCGGTTTTGGGCGCGCTGTTCAGATCCAAAAGCTTCTCCAGCGGTGAGACAGAAATGGTGATTTTTATTACCCCCCATATACTTGATGATTTAAATGCAGGGGTAAATCGCGAGATGCTCAATCGAGTTGACAAAATGATTGAAAATCATGGTGCTACTGTTAAAAGTGGCTTGCTGGATTGAGGATCTATTGTGTTTGAAATCAATGTCAGTAGTAAAGATGGAAAGTGGCAGGATTCAGTCCGCTGTGGCGCCGATAGTTGTACTATTGGTCGATCGCGGGATGTGATTTTGCGCGTGCGTGGCTGGAAAGTAGCTCCCAAACATGTGCGCTTTGAAAAAGAACTCGCGGGTGTATTTGTGGTAGATGTCAGCTGTGGGGCAGGCGTTACTGT
This sequence comes from Cellvibrionaceae bacterium, assembly GCA_036554405.1. GTDB lineage: Bacteria > Pseudomonadota > Gammaproteobacteria > Pseudomonadales > Cellvibrionaceae > Gilvimarinus. The sequence goes on from DATBNH010000475.1 coordinate 2,099, forward strand.
TAACGGGCAGGAAATAGAACGCTACGGACCATTGGAGGAAAAAGACGAGATTGCTTTCGGCGGTTTTATTGCCACTGTTATTGATCACAGTCCCGATGCCGTTGCTGATGATAATCTAATGGATGTCGATGTAGTTCGAGTTTCCACCCAGGAGGACGAGTTTAAGGGGCTTGATCAAGGCAGCAAAGACCAGTTGCGTGATGATTATATGGTTTGGGCGAAATTTGCGCATAAGGAGCTAATGCGGCAGATGGATCTTAAGCGCATGCAAATTGATACCTTAAATGAAAATGAAGTTCGCGAACAGTTAGGTGAATTAATTGAAGGCGTGCTTCAGAGCATGTCGCATAAATTGCCCACAGGCATTAGCCGTCCCCGGCTGAAAAAAATTGTACTGGATGAAACTGTGGGCTTGGGGGCATTGGAGCAATTGCTGGATGATCCATCGATCACCGAGATCATGGTTAATGCCTATAACGATATTTATATTGAACGCAATGGCAAGCTGGTGCGATCCGATGTAATGTTTACCAGCGATGATGCGGTGATGGCCACAATTGAGCGGATAGTTTCGCCACTGGGGCGCCGTATTGATGAAAGTTCACCCATGGTGGACGCGCGTTTGCGCGACGGCTCGCGGGTTAATGCCATTATTCCACCGCTGGCACTGCGCGGTCCGTGTATTACTATTCGTAAATTTGCCGATCAAAAGCTGACCGATCGCGATCTGATTCGCTATGGTTCTGCCAATGAAGCGATGATCACTTTTATGAAAACCTGTGTAATACAGCGCAGCAATATCGTGGTATCGGGTGGCACCGGTTCGGGTAAAACAACGCTACTCAATATTCTCTCCAATTTTATTCCTTTGGAAGAGCGAGTGGTTACCGTAGAGGATGCGGCGGAATTGCGCTTGGTACAACCGCATGTGGTATCGCTGGAGGCACGCCCGGCCAATATGGAGGGTAAAGGGCACGTCACCATTCGTGATTTGGTGAAAAACTGTTTACGTATGCGGCCTGACCGCATTGTGGTGGGGGAGTGTCGTGGCGGTGAAGCTTTGGATATGTTGCAGGCGATGAATACCGGTCACGATGGCTCATTGACTACAGCTCACGCCAACTCGCCACGGGATATGCTGCGGCGGCTGGAGGTAATGGTGCTAATGGCCGGTATGGATTTGCCGGTGTCGGCTATTCGTGAACAGGTGGCCTCAGCGGTGGATATTGTG
>DATBNH010000481.1:0-3904 GCA_036554405.1 Cellvibrionaceae bacterium
TGCGTACCTACGGCGTTGAGCTGGTTGTGGGTCAGCCACAGGTTGCCTACCGCGAAACCATTACCCAGGAAATCGAAGACAGCTACACCCACAAGAAGCAATCGGGTGGTTCTGGTCAGTACGGTAAAATTGATTACAGAATCAAGCCAGGCGAGCCGAACACTGGCTTCACCTTCTCTTCTTCTGTTGTGGGCGGTAATGTACCTAAAGAGTTTTTCCCCGCCATTGAAAAAGGCTTTAAGTCAATGATGGGTATGGGGCCGTTGGCAGGCTTCCCGGTTTTGGATGTGGAAATCAATTTGTTCGACGGTGGCTTCCACGCCGTTGACTCATCGGCCATTGCTTTCGAAATCGCCGCCAAAGGTGCTTTCCGTCAGTCTATGCCCAAAGCCGGCCCGCAACTGCTGGAGCCGATTATGAAAGTAGACGTCTACAGCCCGGAAGATCACGTGGGTGATGTGATTGGTGACCTGAACCGTCGTCGCGGTATGATTTCGGGCCAAGAGCCTAACGCCACAGGCGTGCGTATAAAGGCCGATGTACCGCTTTCAGAAATGTTCGGCTACATCAGCACCCTGCGCACCATGACCTCTGGTCGCGGTCAATTCTCGATGGAATTCTCCCACTACGCACCATGCCCGAGCAACGTAGCGGATATTATTATTGCCAAAGAGAAAGAAAAGAAAGCCGCTGCCAAGTAAGTTATTGGTTTGCTCTAAAAAGCCCCGCCGGTGAATACCGGCGGGGCTTTTTTGTGGGCGACAGTATCGATATGTCTTACCAATCATTAATAAAGGTGTGGCTGGACTGCTGCCACCTACCTTACATACGAATTGTCATTCCACCGTGGTTCATGGCCTGGCAATTAACATAGTTTGTCTGCCATCCGCTGGCGTGGCGCGTTACAATGATCGTTAAATGACAATATCTAAAGGCCCTATTACTTAAAACTGTTGTTAACCCGGATTGCACTATGTCTGATCTGTTTACCACCGAGCCTTTGTACCAGCCGCTGGCGGCGCGGATGCGACCGCGCTCGCTGGATGACTATATTGGTCAGGCGCATATTTTGGGGCAGGGCAAGCCTCTGCGTGAGGCGGTGGATAAAGGCCAGCTGCATTCGATGATTTTGTGGGGGCCGCCGGGGGTGGGCAAAACCTCGCTGGCGCGGCTCTTTGCCGAGCGTGCCGATGCCCGCTTTGTCACCCTTTCGGCGGTGTTGGCCGGCGTAAAAGATATTCGCGAGGCGGTGCACATTGCCCAACAGGAACGGGCCAATCGTGGCCGCAAAACCATCTTGTTTGTGGACGAGGTACACCGTTTTAACAAGTCTCAGCAAGATGCCTTTTTACCCTATGTGGAAGATGGCACTTTTATTTTTATAGGCGCCACCACCGAAAACCCCTCGTTCGAGCTCAATAATGCGCTTTTGTCCCGCTGCCGGGTGTATGTACTGCGCTCGCTGGAAACCGAGCACCTGCTTAAAGTATTACAGCAGGCGCTGGTTGATGGTGAACGCGGTGTGGCCGAGCGCGGCATCAAGGTGGACGAAGAGACTTTAACCACCATTGCTGCCGCCGCGGATGGTGATGCCAGAAAAGCGCTTAATCTGTTGGAAATTGCCGCCGACCTTGCCGAGGACGGGGTGATTAACGAGGCGGTGCTGGCCGAGGTGCTGGGAGCCGATGTCCGCCGTTTTGATAAGGGCGGCGATTTGTTTTACGAGCAAATATCGGCCATGCACAAGGCCGTGCGCGGTTCGTCGCCAGACGGCGCGCTCTATTGGATGGCGCGGATGCTCGACGGTGGCTGCGACCCGCTGTATATCGCCAGGCGCGTAGTGCGCATGGCCAGGAAGGATATCGGCAATGCCGACCCGCGGGCACTGCCGTTGGCGCTAACCGCCTGGGATACTCAAGAGCGCCTGGGCAGCCCGGAAGGAGAGCTGGCTATCGCCCAGGCGGTGGTCTACTTGGCGGCAGCGCCTAAAAGCAATGCGGTGTACAATGCCTATAAACAGGTGATGAACGATGTACGTGCGCAGCCGGCCTATGATGTACCGGTGCATTTGCGCAATGCGCCCACCCGGTTGATGAAGTCGATGGATTACGGCGCCGAGTACCGCTATGCGCACAACGAGCCGGAGGCCTATGCGGCAGGGGAGAACTACCTGCCCGAAGCCCTGGCTGAGGTGCGCTATTACCAGCCCACCGATCGCGGCCTTGAGCAGAAAATTCGCGCCAAGCTCGAACATTTGCGTACGCTGGATAAAGCCAGTAAACAGCAGCGCTACAGTAAGGACTAAACGATGCAGTGGTTATTTGTGGCGGTGGGCGGTGCCCTGGGGGCTGTCTGTCGCTTTGCCATTATTGGCTATCTCTACCCGGTGGCGGGCAATCGCTTTCCCACCGGCACCTTGGTTGTAAATGTGCTCGGCTGTTTGTTGGTGGGTGCGGCCTATGTGCTGATTGTTGAAAAGGCCATGCTTAACCCCTACTGGCGGCATATTCTGATGACCGGCTTTTTGGGCGCACTGACCACGTTTTCTACCTTCTCGCTGGATGCTTTGCTCTTGTGGCAAAATGGTTTACACACCACGGCCGTGGTTTATGTGCTGGCGAATGTGGTTTTGTGCCTGCTGGCGGTTACCCTGGCGTGGTATTTTTTACACGCTGTGGTATCGTAGCGCGCTTGAAACGGGCAGCGCTGACTGCCAACTGACTGAACATCCAACTTACAAAAACTGTTGATTACTATGCTAGATCCCAAACTGATTCGTTCCAACCCCGAACAAGTAGCCGCCGCTTTGCAAAAGCGCGGGTTTACCCTGGATGTGGCCCTGTTAACTGCGCTGGAAGAAGAGCGCAAAACCATTCAGATTAAAACCGAAAACCTGCAAGCCGAGCGCAACAGTCGCTCCAAAAATATTGGCAAAGCCAAGGCCGCCGGAGACGATATCGCTCCGCTGCTGCAAGAGGTTGAGCAATTAAAGCAGGCACTGGCCAGCGCCGAGACCGACTTGGAAGCCGTGCAGCAAAAACTCGAGGTTTACTTGCAGGGCGTGCCCAATATACCCGCCGATGAAGTGCCCGAGGGTAAAAACGAAGACGACAATGTACAGGTACGCACCTGGGGTACACCGCGCACGCTCGATTTTACCCCGGTGGACCATGTGGATTTGGGGGCAGATTTGGGTGGGCTGGATTTTGAATCCGCCAGCCAGATTACCGGCGCCCGCTTTGCGGTTATGCGCGGCGGCATTGCCCGCCTGCATCGGGCGCTGGTGCAGTTTATGCTGGATACGCACACGCTTGAGCACGGCTATGAAGAGGTGAATGTTCCTTACATCGTTAACGCTGAGTCGTTGTTTGGCACCGGTCAGCTGCCCAAATTTGAAGAAGATTTGTTCAAGCTTAACGATGAGCGCGGCTTTTATTTAATTCCCACCGCCGAGGTGCCGGTCACCAACTTGCTACGCGATCAGCTGCTGGATGCCAAGGCCACCTTGCCGCTGAAGTTTGTGGCGCACACGCCGTGCTTTCGCTCCGAGGCGGGCAGCCACGGCAAAGATACACGCGGGCTGATTCGCCAGCATCAGTTTGAAAAAGTCGAGTTGGTGCAATTTGTAAAACCGGAAGATTCCGACGCGGCCCTGGAGCAATTGACCGGCCACGCTGAGGCAATTTTGCAAAAACTCGGCTTGCCCTATCGCACTGTCATTTTGTGTGGCGGTGATATTGGTTTCAGCTCGGCCAAAACCTACGATATTGAAGTGTGGGTGCCCTCGCAAAATAAATTTCGCGAAATTTCTTCATGCAGTAATTTTCGCGATTTTCAGGCGCGCCGCCTGAAGGCCCGCTACCGCAATGCCGAGGGTAAGCCTGCACTGCTGCACACCTTAAAC
>DATBNH010000490.1:0-1930 GCA_036554405.1 Cellvibrionaceae bacterium
GGCTGGACGCAACCCCCGCACCACGGCGCTTGACCTTGTGGGCCGCATTGACCCGCTTAACCGACAGCGCACGGGCGGCTATATCGGCATGACCAGCAACCAAGCACAGTGGGTGGAGAATGCGCGCTCGGAGCTTGAGAGCCTGAATCCTAATTACCTTACCCGCCAGCTCAGAGACAAGCGCTTTGATAGTGCTGTCCGGAAAGCCATAGAATCAGGTGAACCACTAAAGGCCGACCAGATAGACCGCGCTATCACCCAAATGCAATCGCGCACACTGAAATACCGCGGCGACGTGATAGCGCGCACGGAATCAATAAACGCCCTGCGAGCTGGGCAGCATGAATCGTTCGCGCAAGCCATTAACAACGGTGAGGTAGACGTGGGCGACGCCAAGCGCACATGGGATGCCACGGGCGGGCCTCGCACAAGGGATGCTCACATGGCAATGGAAGGCCAAGAACGTGACTGGGGTGTGCCGTTCGATGGGCCTGATGGTTCGCAGCTTCTATTTCCTGGAGACTCTTCATTGGGCGCGCCTGCGGCTATGACAATACAATGCCGATGCCGAGAGCGCACAGAAATAGACTATGCCGGAAAACTTAAACGCCTTGAGGGATTTGCTTGAACCACGACTGGCAAAAATACTGCCCCGTATGCGAGCAAGAGCCAAAGGTCATGCCGCTATGAGAGCTTGTGCCTAACGGGGCGGCAGATCGCTATGTTATAATCCACCGAGAGATTAAGCACGACGATACCGATCTTGAGGCGTTCAACAATGGGATTCAGTAGCACCATTGATAAATGGGTGGCAGGTTCAGAAGCTCGCATGGAGGCCGTGCAAAAAACATCTGCCCAAGACTTGGTTGCCGAGGTCAGTAAATCGCGAGACAAGGGCGGCAATATGCCGGTCGACACGTCGAACCTTGTCAATAGCTTGCATGGTAATGTTGGCTCTATGCCCCGTGGCGAATCGGACGGTAACGAGCGATTTCAAGCTGGCAACATAGCGCTGGCCATTAACCGCTGGAACCCCGGAGAGGTGCTTTACCTTGGCTGGACGGCTGAATACGCTAAGTACATGGAGGCGCGCTATGCCTTTATGAAACTGGCGGCGCAGAACTGGGATAGTATTGTTATGAAGGCTGCTAAGAAGGTTAAATCTAGGGTGGGTGTATGAGCATCAAAATAGTATTGCCAGAGGGTGATGGGCCGAAGACAGTAGACGGCGCCAGAGTATTTACTCAGGACGGCCATGAGATAGAGGGCGTTCTGCGAGTGGAGATGGATATGCTGCCCGGATGCATTCTTTCCGCCAAGGTAACCGTTCTTGTGTCTGAGATCGAAAACCTTGAAGGCATCGAGGGCATCATAATCGCACACGACCCCAGAAAGGCCATACAATGAGCGCAACAAACAACCAGATATTCACAGGCTTTGCGGATAAGCTAAACACGGCAGCGCTTGGCTATCCTATCGCTTGGCCGGGTGGCGTAGGCCAGAATGCCGCAGGTGTTTACGATCCAAACTTTAGCGCACCAGCAACCGGCTTCTGGCTAGAAGTAAACCACTTCCCAAACCGTGGGCGTGACGAGGGCCTGGCTTACGACAGCTCTTATGTGCCAGAAGGTATTATTCAGGTCTATGTGTGCGACCGACCCGGGGAGGGCATAATCCCCGCTAACGCCATAGTCGACCAGCTTCTGGCCGTTTTCCCCAAGGGCGAAACCCTTAGCGGCTCCGTGCGCATATCCCGAAAGCCCTATCCTACAGAGCGCATGGACATGGACGACCGCTTTATGATCCCTGTTGTATTTGAGTACATAGGCTAAAAAGATATAAGAATTGCCCGCCTTATTCCAAAATGCTATAATCCCGCTAGGATGACATGTCAACCATCACTTTAGCGGAGGTCTATAATGACCGTTCA
>DATBNH010000108.1:0-5078 GCA_036554405.1 Cellvibrionaceae bacterium
GTCTGGCCGAAAACGAAGTACAAGAGGGGGTTGTCAGCACGGCTTCTGGTTTGCAGTATAAGGTATTAGAAAAAGGCACTGGCGAAGTGCATCCAACCTCTGAGAGTAATGTAAAAGTGCATTACCATGGCACGTTAATAGACGGCACTGTTTTTGACAGTTCGGTGGATCGCGGTAAACCAATCTCATTTGGGTTGAATCAGGTTATCGCCGGTTGGACCGAGGGAGTGCAGTTGATGGTCGAAGGGGATAAATTCCGTTTTTATATTCCCAGTCATTTAGCTTACGGTAACCGTGCTATGGGGAAAATCCCATCGGGCGCATTGCTGATTTTTGATGTTGAATTAATTGCGATAAACTAGTTTTAAAGCATTACCCGCTGCGGCTGGCGGGTGATTGTTTTTGCGCTTATTCACGGGCATCAAGCTTAATAAGCACTAATCCCCCGGTGTTCTTCCCCGCTAGTTTCTCTGCATATCTATCCCCTTAGGCGAACTTACTCGCTGCGTTTCAATAATCTTTAAGGGAGCAAATATTCACTTATGCTGCGCCTTGCCTCTGGTATTCGAGCGAGTTCCTGAGAGGTTCATTTACAATGCTAACGGCTATACAGATCTCCTTTCAAATAAAATATAATAATGATTTTTAGCAGTGTAGATCTCGTTTTTTGTAGCTAGTGTTTGCTCAAACAAGGACTTAGGTGGTAGATTAGCCCAAATAATTATTTTAACTGCATGTTTTAATACGTTATTTCGATTATTTCCGGAGTGACTAAGCAGTAAAAAAAGGGGAGCCGGAGGTCAATCTTTGCTCCCCTTGTTGTCTCTATGGCTGACAGAATGTGATGCAGGCTCATGTTAAAAAAAGCAGGTTATGGATATCCTATGTGTTGAAATAGTGCTGCTGGAAACATAATAAAAACGACTTTGAGAGTTGTACTCAAACGACAGAATAAGAAACCGGATAAGCACAATGCAGTTGATTCCTTTAGTTAAATATACATCCTGCGGCAATAGTTTTGTTATTGTCGATGAGACCGAGCAGAGTTTTCTCAGCGAGGATGAGATGTCTCGTTTTGCGTTCCAGGCGACCAACATCAGTTTCGGGGTCGGTTGTGATAATCTGCTGGTCATTCAACGTTGTAATGAATCTATACTGCAATCAATTGATCAAAGCCGGGCTTACTGGATCCTGCCGCCCCAGGCTAAAAAGGCTGAATTCCTGTTTCGAATGTTTGAACCGTCCGGAGAAGAAGCCCTGTGCTGCGGGAATGGTCTGATGTGTATCGCGAGTCATTTGTTGCACCAACATGGCATAAGCAGCGCCTCCATAATGACAGAAATTCCTCTGGCGACGCCTAAAGTTATCAATATCGGTGCAGACCATAACCGGGCCGGTAGTTGGGTTAATCTCGGGCATCCGCGATTAACGCCGCCGGAATTGGTGAACTATGAGTATGCAGGGCTGGTTGCTCCGGCAATCCACCAGATGCAGGAACTGATAGTTAAGTTCCGCGATGATGACCTCAAGGCTTACACAAGCGATAGAGAATTACGTATCAGAGCATCCTTGGTATTTACCGGCGAACCCCATCTGGTGATCTTCCCCGATAGTGATTTCTCTGTGCCGGAACTGGCGGATTATATCTTTGCCGGTTCCGGCCATGATGCGATGTCTGAGCGTCGCGAAAGTTTTGGTTCCTGGCTGATCGAACATATCGGCAACTATATGAACAACCGGATGCGGCATATTTTCCCTGCGGGCATAAATGTTAATTTTGCCCGTCGTATTGAACCTGCGGTGATAGAAAATCGCTGTTATGAACGGGGCATCAATAGGGAAACTCTGGCTTGTGGGACGGGTGCGTTGGCTGTGGCATATACCTATAGTCGAATGCAAAACCTGAAGACCTCAGAGATTGAGGTCTTACCCCATCGTTGTCGTTGGCATGATGAGCAGGCAAAAATTCGTATTAAACAGGCTTCTGACGGGTGGCAGATAAGCTCTAATCCGGTGATGTTATTTGATGCTGTGTACCGTCTGCCAGCTGAAAATAACAGGCAGGCTCAAGCCTTAAATGAGGAACATGGTATCGTGCTTCCTGAAAACGAAAAACTGGAGGTTTAAGTGGCAATGACCAATTCAGTATCAATACGTCCAGTCATTATTAGTGCATTGATAGTGTTGCCTGTGAGTCTGGCAATCACCTATCTACTGCTCAGTATGGGATCTGCTCTCTCTGAGGACCTGACTTATCTTAAACGAGGAGTGAGCGAGGCGGCAGAACTTCAGCCTCTGTTATGGTCGCTGTTGGCAGGTGTGCTGGTGCTGGCAATGCTTAACCTATATCGTCCGGCAGCTCGGTTCTTGCTGGAACGAAAGCCTGTTGCGGGTATAAGTCTGGTACTCGCCGCTGCGCTACTTACTTTCCTGTATCTCTATATAAACCCCCTTTACGCTGCAAAGGCTATGCCTGGTGCCTTGCCTGAGTTGCTGGCTGCCGGGATTACCGCCATCTTGATTGCTGTATTGATCTGTCTCGAAGTATCCTATGTGCTTATTTCCAGACTCACTGCCCGGGCCAAAAAGAACCTTCTACAAAAGGAGGCCGTGGACTACCGGCTGATGCGGCCGGCGATCTTCGTCTTTCTCTTTGGAATAGATCTGTCGATGGCTTTTATTCCGCTGTATATGGGAAAGATGGAACAAGATTTTTTCGGATTATCACAAAATGTGCTGATGGGGCTGCCCATTTCCGTTGAGTTTTTTTGTGTTGGTGTGGCGATTCTGCTGGCGGGCGTCTGGTTTGACCGACGCGGCTGGCAGGAGCCTTTCTATGCGGGACTGGCACTGGCAACGCTCGGTGCGCTGTATTCCTGGATGGCTCCCGATGCCCTGCATTTCATCCTCTCCCGGGGGCTGGTGGGTTTTGGTTACGGCCTGGTACAACTATCCTCTCACGGCTTCGTTATGCGTAATACGGATAAATCCACCAAAGCGCAGGGAATGTCTCATTTGGCTGCCGGTCTCTATGCCGGCAGTATTTGTGGTGCGGCCACCGGTGCGGTGATGGCCGAGCAGTTCGGTTACGAGGTGGTGTTCCTCAGCGGTGCGTTGATTATTACCTCTGTAGTGTTATATAGTCTGTTGATACTGGGGTATCCAGCCACTACGCCAAGCAAGACTGAAACCGTGCCGCTACAACATGCCGGTAAGTCGGTCTTGCGGCGCTTCTTGCTGGACAAACGGGTGCTGGCTGCTATATTTTTCAGCAGCATGCCCGCGTCTATTGCCGTGGTTGGTTTTCTTAACTATTTCAGTCCGGTTTATCTGGATCGGGAAGGTATCTCTGAATCTACTATAGGTCAGGTACTGATGCTGTTTGGTGTCTGTCTGGCTGTGCTCGGCCCAAGAGTCGGGCGGCTGATCGATGCGACCGAAAATAAACAACAGCTGGTGCTGATCGGCAGCCTGCTGGGTGCTGCCGCATTCCTTACTTTTAGTCTTTGGGACGGACTGCTAGCGACAACAATTGCCATCCTTCTGTTGGGGCTTTCCAATTGTCTGGTACTGTCGGCGCAGAGCGTCTTCTTACTGAAACTGGATATCACTCAGCAGTTGGGCGAAGGCAAGGCGATGGGGATATTTCGTTCCACCAGCCGGATCGGCCAGATGCTAGGGCCAATCATTTTTGCCTGGCTGTTCCTGTTCGAGGATGTCCGTATTGGCGTCACTTATCTGGGACTGGCGTACATCGGCATGGCACTGGTTTTTATCTGGTTGACAGGTCGTGATGTCAAGCCATTGCAACAAATACAAGAAGGGACTCAGTAGTATGAACAACCAGAAGAATGATGACTGTTCCACAGGAGATGACTCCTTGATCGCGCAGTACATGGCTGAGATCAGGAAGCGCCTGCCGGTTGTCGACAGAGCATTGGCGTTGTACGGTGATATGCCGCTGAGCGAGTATCTCGACGTGGTGACCGAAACCGCCAGCGAGCGCTATCAGTCAGCCGACGATCTCGGTGATGCGGTTTATGAATATGCCGCACCACTGCTGGGTGAAGAGATTGCCGTAATGGCACGGGAAGAGCTTAAACAGAGCCCTGTGGTTCTGACGGCGAACCACCATGGCGTAGACTACTTCGCCCAATCAGTACAGGGAACGCTGCTGTTCAGCCAGCGTAAACTGCCCAATGGTCAGAAGGCCAAAACAGTGCCAGTACTGGCGTGCGGCAGCATTTCCATGAATAACCTGACCTACCCGCGCGGGATGCTGGCTTATGATTTACACCCAGAAAAAAAATTAGCGGGTCTCACCAAAATACCGATCTTCTCGAACCGGGTGACAGGGAAAGCAGTTACTTGGGTACCTAACTATGATTCGGACTCTATCAAAAGAACGGAAAAGTCAGTGTTGCAGATGGTGCGGGAAAAGCGACTCTCAGAGCAGAGTGCAAACGTAATAATTGACATCCTCCATAATGAGTATTTATCTCCAGATTTACTAGCGCTCAATAAATATTCGGATCAGGCAGTTATACTGAATTCCCAGCTGTGGTCAAGGATGTTTACCTCTATTTCTCCTAGGCCGGAGCTCCTTTATCTGGAGATGGAGAAGGTTTGCAGTATACTGCTGAAGAAGGACCTTATGAATGTTCAAAGTTTACTCAGTTTTATTTTATTCGATTCTGAACTACGCAAGGTAGTGCTTACATCTCTTAATCAAGTTAAAGGGTGCTGGGTAAAAGAGGAACTTGAGCAACGTTGGTCGGATCAAGATTGTCCGCAAAAATTAAAATCAAAGTCCTGCGGAACATTTTTGTTCTGGTGGATTGATGAAGAGGGACGTAGGGTGCCTTTGCTTCCTGTTAAAATGCAAGGGCATGAGCTATTGAGGGGAGTCGACGACCGAGGAAAGGCAGTTGAGCTGCCGCTTAATAGCAAGTCGCTTTCAGCCTTATTGGATGCCGGTCAGCTATTGCCTTCAGTATTTGCCTGTTTTCTTTCAATGACTTTGGCAAGAGGTATCACCTGTGCCGGGGGGTATTATCAGGCTGAATATCTAGCCTTGT
>DATBNH010000259.1:0-3530 GCA_036554405.1 Cellvibrionaceae bacterium
TTGGCATTGTCCCGGGCACACTCCGGGGCATGTGGTACTGGTGAGCCCGGCCGATCGTCTGGCTTTTGTGGGCGATGTATTGTTTCGAGGTTCGGTGGGGCGCTCGGACTTCCCGCGTGGCGATCACGCTACACTCGTAGCCTCCATTGTTAACAAACTCTGGCCGCTGGGCGATGATGTCCGCTTTGTTCCCGGTCATGGTCCTATGTCGAGTTTTGGTGAGGAGCGGGCGCACAACCCCTTTGTGGCTGACAAGGTGTTTGGATGAACGCTTCGGAGCCGCTGCCTTTTGCGGTGGACTACCGCTTCTCGAAACGCCGCACTATCAGTATTGAGGTGCGTGAGTCGGCGGTTATAGTGCGCGCACCAAAGGGCGTGGGCCAATCGCTGTTAACGCGCTTTGTCAATTCGCGCCGTCATTGGGTGTTGCAAAAACTGGCAGCCCAGCAACAAAAGCTGGCCGCTCGTCCCTGTTACCGGTTTGTCGCGGGCGAACAGCTGCCTTACTTAAGCCAACAGCTGATGCTTGAGGTGGTTGCCGCGCCGAAAAATACCGTTGTACTCAATGGCGATCGTCTTACAGCGGGGGTCTCTGGGCGTAGCCAGCAGCCAGTTGCCATACAGGTGGCGGCGCTGGTGAGCGATTGGTACAAAGCTCGCGCCCTGGAGGTGTTAAGCGCCAAAACCCACGCTTTATGCGCTCAGTTAGGGCTGAACTGTACTGACATCAAAGTACGGGCCACCCGGTCGAAATGGGGGCATTGCACCAGTGAGGGTCGAATCCAGTACAACTGGCAAATAGTGCTGGCGCCCGAGCAGGTGGTAGATTATCTTGTGGCTCACGAGGTGTGCCACTTACGACACCCCCATCACGGCCCGGCTTTTTGGCAGATGGTGGAGCAAGTGTGTCCCGATTATCAGCATTGGCGCCAATGGCTGCGAGAACAGGGTTTTCGGCTGGTGTTATCTTAAGAGGTATAAACGATGGACGAGTTAAGTGATGATTTTAGTGAGAACGTCGATCGCTTTATTGTCGAATCAATTAAAACCGGCTGCGCCTGGGGTCTTGAAGGGTCTGATGGCTGGGCGCTGTGTGAATCGGAAAAATATGACGACACTGATGTTATGCCACTCTGGTCCGATCGCGATCTGGCGGCACGCCACTGTGTCGAAGAGTGGAGTGACTATCAGCCGGTGGCTATTGCGCTGGATGAGCTGATTGATGAATGGTTGCCCGGCATGCACGAAGATGTGCTTCTGGTAGGTGTTAACTGGACCGCGGCCATGGAAGGCGAGGAGTTAGAGCCGCTGGATTTATTACAGGAATTTGAGCAGGAATTATCCTGAGCCCTCAGCTCCATATAAGCCCTCAACGCCAAACAAGTAATCGTGCAAAATATCTGTTTGGCGCTGGCGCACCAGGGTTTCCAGTTGCGCTAAGCTCTCTGTAGGGGGGGTGATAGCGGCGATTGGATCACCCTTGTAGTCGGCCCCTATCAGAATAAAGAGTTTACCGTTGCCCGGAGCGCCATGGGCCAATAGTAATTGCAACACGCGGAACTTGAAGTCCATACAAAAGCGCATCAAATGAGGGTACATGGACTCCTGTCGGTTATTAAAGTGAATTTCCCTGCTGCCCAGCACATCATTAGCGGTAATCTGGATTTCGGGCATAGTCAATCTTTTGCCTTTATTTGTCTATTTATTGTTCTACCCATAGAGGCAGTTCCCAAGCGATGAATTACAGCATATTTTCTTACGCGCTGAAATGATATTAATCACACAAGGCCACCTCTATAAATTGATTTTGGCCTCTGCGGCTTTGGCTTCCTGACCCGCTTTACCTTCTGTATCCGTAGCGTCATGCGCAATCTTTGAGCACCACCGCAAGGCCCCTTACCTATGTCGGTGTAGGCAACCAGCCCCCTGCATGGCGTGCTTTGCAGGAGAAAATGCCTTTGCGTCTTCGGCCGAAAACCATATAAAGAAGTGCCCTTTAGTTTGTTTCTGTGCGCGCTTGGCACATAATGGTGCCAGGCTAAAACTGGAGAGCATCATGTCCCGATTATTCTTGCTGGCGTTGTTGGTACTGCTCGCCTCCTGCAGTGTGTTTCAGGGCGGCTTGGAGGCGCCCACGGTAAAAGTGACCGGTATTGAAATTTTACCAACTGACGGCTTTGCCCCTCGCTTTGGCATTGATCTTAATGTGACCAATCCCAATCCCAATCCCCGGGATTTGTCTGTACGCGGGATGTCCTATAGCATTGCCATTGCCGATTTTAATGTATTGAGCGGCGTCAGCGATCAACTGCCGGTGCTTGGCGCTTACCGCGAAACTCCGGTGCGGCTGGAGCTCAGCGCTGATCTGGTGCAAACACTGCGCCTGATTGAATACATCACCCGTCCACAGCAGGTGCTGGAATACCGTTTTAGTGCCCGGCTCGATCTTGGCAGTTGGACTCCTGATATCAATATCAGTGAGTCGGGCAGCATAGGCTTTAAGTAGACGTTAAACTTAGCGGGTAACTACCCGCAGCAACAGGACACACTATGTCAGAACATGTGAGCTTTGGCGAAGCTGAAGAATTTATGGCTCTTCGGGACTATGCCGAAAAAGCCTATCTCGACTATTCCATGTACGTGATTCTCGATCGCGCCCTGCCGCATATCGGCGACGGCTTAAAACCTGTACAGCGCCGGATTGTTTACGCTATGAGCGAACTCGGGCTTAAGTCGACGGCCAAGTACAAAAAATCGGCGCGGACCGTGGGCGATGTGATCGGTAAGTTTCATCCACATGGCGACTCCGCCGCCTACGAGGCGATGGTGTTAATGGCGCAGCCATTTTCCTACCGCTACCCCCTGGTGGATGGTCAGGGCAACTGGGGCTCACCCGATGACCCCAAGTCATTTGCCGCCATGCGCTATACAGAGTCGCGGCTGGCGCGCTATGCCGAGGTGTTGCTGGATGAGCTCGGCCAAGGCACGGTAGATTGGCAGCCCAACTTTGACGGTACCATGGACGAGCCGGAAGTATTTCCAGCGCGGGTACCCAATGTTTTATTAAATGGCACCACCGGTATTGCCGTGGGTATGGCCACTGATATCCCGCCCCATAACCTGCGCGAGGTGGTGGGCGCTTGTGTGTATCTGCTGGACAACCCCAAGGCCACCGTAGATGAGTTGTGCGAATTTATTCAGGGCCCGGATATGCCCACCACGGCGGAAATCATCACCCCCATCGATGATATTCGCAAAATGTATCAAACCGGACGCGGCAGTTTACGCATGCGTGCCATGTGGCTAGTGGAAAAAGACACGGGCGATATAGTGGTCACCGATCTGCCGCATCAGGTCAGCGGTGCACGTATACTGGAGCAAATTGCCGCACAAATGCAGGCCAAAAAGCTGCCCATGGTAGCCGACCTGCGCGATGAGTCCGATCACGAAAACCCTACCCGGCTGGTGATTACCCCGCGCTCCAGCCGTGTTGACAGTGATCAGTTGATGCAGCATTTGTTTGCCACCAC
>DATBNH010000260.1:0-2020 GCA_036554405.1 Cellvibrionaceae bacterium
AGATGCGAAAAAATTATTGCGCTGGGCGGCGTTTTTATACCCGGTGGGGTTGGATATCTCGCACACCGATTATCACAAGCACAGTGCCTATATTATCGAAAACGTGGATATTGCCGGTTGCTCCAAGGCTGAGCAGGCGCAGTTATCGTTACTGGCGCGTGCGCACCGAAAAAGTATTCCCGCAAAATTATTTAACGACAGTGATGAAAGCCTGTTGTATTTGGCGCTTTTATTGCGTTTGGCGGTAATTTTTAATCGCGCACGAAAAAAAGAATTACCTGCCAATAGGGTGCTTGAGGCGAAATCCAAAAAGCTCATGGTCACCTTGCCAGCATTATGGTTGGAAGAAAACCCATTGACACTGGCAGACCTGGAGTTAGAAGCGGGCTATTGGGATAACCTGGATTATAAGTTGCGTATCAAACAATTAAGCGAGGATTAATGACTCCCATCGCCCCATTGACTCAATAGTCTTGCCTGGGCGTCCACCAGTTCTTCACCTTCGTTGGGTACAATAGGATTGTAAATTCCATCACTGTTTAACACCCAGGCGTGGGTGTTATCGGCCAGGTAAAGCAGTAAGTCATTAATTATCTGGTCGCGGTTTTTCTTGTGCTTGATAGGAAAGCAGGTCTCTACCCGATGAAACATGTTGCGTATCATCCAGTCGGCACTGGAGCAGTACACCAGGGGGTTGCCGTTATTTTCAAAATAAAAAACCCGGCTGTGTTCTAAAAACCGCCCAACAATAGAGCGCACCTGAATATTTTCCGATTGCTCGGGCACGTCGGGGCGTAACTGACATACTCCGCGCACAATCAAATCAATTTTTACTCCGGCATTGGATGCCTCGTAAAGGGCAAGCACCAACTCTTCTTCATAGAGAGCATTCATTTTTGCAATAATACGCGCGGGCAAACCTTTTTTGGCATTGTCGGTTTCCTGCTTGATCAGACGCATCATGCCTTTATGCAAAGTAAAAGGCGCGTACAGAATCTCGGCCATTTTCGAGGCCTTACCCATGCTCGATAACTGAATAAAAATCCGATACACATCGGCGCAAATAGCCGTGTCGCTGGTCATCAGGCCGTAATCGGTATAAACCCGTGAGGTTTTAGGGTGGTAATTACCGGTACCCATATGCACATAGTAGCGTAGCTTTTTCTCTTCGCGCCTGGCAACCAGCAGCATTTTGGCGTGAGTCTTATAACCTACCACGCCGTAAATAACATGAATGCCATAACGCTGCAGTCGCTCAGCCAGAGCGACATTTTGCTCTTCGTCAAAGCGCGCGCGCAGCTCCACAATAGCGGTTACCTCTTTACCCGCTTTGGCGGCGGCTACCAGTGCGTCCACTACAGGTGAGTTGGTGCCGGTGCGGTAGAGGGTTTGCTTGATGGCGAGTACATGAGGGTCGGTTGCCGCCTCGCGTAAAAAATCCACCACCGCCTGGAATGAATCAAACGGGTGATGTAAAAGAATATCCTGCTTTTTCAACGCTTCAAAGTAAGTGTCGGCGCGCTTGGGCAGTTTAGGCATGGCTTGTATAAAGGGCGGAAACACCAGGTCGCCATCATCGACCAGGTCAAACAAATCGGCAAAACGATTGAGGTTAACCGGGCCGTCTACGCGGTACAAGGCTCTTTGTTGAATATCGCAGCGGTTCAGCAGAAAAGCTTCAATGTCTGCAGGGCAAGTGCTGGTCAATTCAAGCCGCACTTCGTCGCCATACTGGCGGTATACCAACTCACCTTGCACGGCGCGCAGTAGGTCATCGGCTTCTTCTTCGTCGAGAAAAATATCCGAGTTTCGGGTCAGGCGAAATTGATAGCAGTTAATCAGGTTCATGCCCACAAAAACCTCATCCATAAAGTGATGGATAATAGACGAGGTAAAAACAAATTCGCGGCCATTGTCAGTGAGCTCTGTGGGCAGCTCAATCATATTGGGCAGTGAGCGCGGCACCTGTACGACCGCGAGCCCCGAGTTGCGACCAAAGGCATCTTTACCATCGAGCTTG
>DATBNH010000529.1:0-5959 GCA_036554405.1 Cellvibrionaceae bacterium
TGCCAACTCACCTTACCGGTCAGCGGCTGGCAAACGGATTTTTCATCCGTGAGCACCACACTGCACTTGCCACCGGGTTGGTCTTTACTTACCGCCAGCGGCGCCGACCGGGTCAGCGGCGCCTGGTTGGATAACTGGAATTTGTGGAATATTTTCTTGCTGTTAATCATCAGCGTTGCCATTGCCCGGGCAGGCAGTTGGCCGCTGGGCTTACTGGCGCTGGTGACTCTGGTACTGATTTATCAACGCGAGGGCTCGCCGCTGTTTTTATGGTTGAATCTGGCCGCCTGTATGGCCCTGGCCGGGGTTCTTACCGAGCGCTGGCGCCAGCACCTTAAAATTTACACCTTGGCAAGCTTTGCTGTGCTGGCGGTCATATTTTTACCCTTTGCCGCCGAGCAGGCGCGTTTAGGCATTTATCCACAATTAGAACACCCGTCTATTCAGGTGGGCGAAGCCAAACGCGCCCGCGCCGAAAGCGCCGAACCGCAAAGAGTGATGGACATACAGAAGCCGCCACACACCAGTGACATGATGGTAGAGGAAGTGATCATGAGCGCGCCGCGCAGTGCCCTGGGGCGCCTGGCGCCAATAGCCAGCGATGATGGCTATGCCGGGGTGACATCCAAGCTTGGCAACCTGAAACAAACCTACGCCCCCAACCAGCAAATTCAAGCCGGGCCCGCCGAGCAGAACTGGCAATGGAACCGCGCTTATCTGAGCTGGAGTGGCCCGGTTAAGCCTCGGCAACATACCCGTTTGCTACTGGTGCCACCGCTGCTCGACCGCCTGGGCCATGCGCTGGCGGTGCTTTTACCGCTACTGCTGGCGGCCCTGTTATGGCGCCACTTACGGCTACCCACGCCACGCCTGCCCGGTAAAACCGAGGCCGCGCCCGTGGCTGCTGCCGTTTTATTGATGCTGGTGATGCTGCCGGTAGAAAAGCTGCAAGCCGAGGTGATTATTGACAGCGATCTGCTCGATGAACTGCAAGAGCGCCTTACCCAAGAGGCCGATTGTCTGCCCCACTGTGCCTCTATTGAGAGTGTTACCTTGCAGGTAGAGAACGATCAGCTGTTATTAAATATGCGCGTACACGCCCAGCAGTTGGTGGCGCTACCGCTGCCGGTGGAGCGCCAGCAATGGCAGCCGCAATCGGTGCGCCTTAACGACCAACCAGCGGTGATCAACAGCAACAATAGTGGGCAGCTTTTTATCGCGCTACCCAAGGGCAGCCACCGGTTGCAATTACAGGGCTCGCTCAGCGGTTTGCAACGGCTGAATCTGGGCTTTGGCTTGCCCATTCACAACTTGAATACGGCCAGCGATCACTGGCAAGTTAACGGCGCCCCCCGCAGCGGGCATACCAGTCAAGATCTACAACTGGAGCGCAGCAACAGCAGCGATGCCGCCGCGGGCGAAACCCGTTTGCAGCCTACCGATATCCCAGGCTTCGTCTATGTACGCAGGCGTCTGAGCCTGGGGCTAGAGTGGACGGTAGAGACGGTTGTGCAGCGCCATGCGCCGGCGCGCGGCGGTATTAACCTGAGCATTCCCTTGTTGCCCGGGGAGTCGCCGCTATCGGGCAATGTCAGGGATGGCCAAATGACGGTATCGCTGGCACCCGATCAATCCAGCTTTAGCTGGCAGTCGGTATTAACAATTACCGATTCGCTGACCCTTGAGGCCGCCAGTGCCGACTTCCCCTGGGTAGAACAGTGGCGCGTTAACGTGGCGCCGGTGTGGCATGTGCAAACCAGCGGCAGTGCCACCCTGACCGGCAGCGGTGACAACGCCTGGTGGCAACCGCGCCCGGAGGATACGCTCAGCCTCGAGGTGTCTCGCCCCGAGGCTACCGCTGGTGAGGAGCTGACACTTACCCAGGTGGACCTTAAGCAAAGCAACGGCGAGCGCGGGCAGACGGTTAACTTGAATTTCACCGTAAAAACCTTTCAAGGTGGCCACTACCGCTTTACCCTGCCCGACGGTGCCGAGCTGACCGAACTATCTATTGATGGCCGCACGCAACCGCTGATTAAAACCGAAGGCGAAATCAGCATTCCGGTAAACCCCGGCGAACAAGTGGTGGCCATGACCTGGCGCACCGATACGCGGATAAGCACGCTGATGCGCACGCCTGCTCTGGATATGCAGCACAGCGCTGGCAATATCAGCCTTACCCAAACGCTCCCGGCCAAGCGCTGGACGCTGGCTACCGGCGGCCCGGCGATGGGCCCGGCGGTGTTGATTTGGGGCGTGCTGGTGATAGTGTTGCTGGTAGCCATTGGCCTTGGCCGCTCACGGTTAACACCCTTAAAAACCTGGGAGTGGGTACTGCTGGGCCTCGGTATTGTGACTGTCAGTGGTCTTATTTTAGCGGTGGCGGCCATTTGCTTTATTGCCCTGGCCAAGCGCGGTAACTGCCAACCGGGTTGCCTGGGAAGATATTTTAATCTGAGCCAAATACTATTGGGCCTGTTCTCGGTGTTAACCCTGGCGATTATTGTCAGTGCTATTCCCTATGGTTTATTGGCGACACCGGCAATGATGGTGACTGGCAATGGTTCCAGCGCGCACTATCTCAGCTGGTATGCCGATCACAGCAATGCAGTATTACCCAGCGGTTGGGTAATCAGCCTGCCACTGTGGGCCTATCGCCTGGCCATGCTGGCCTGGTCATTATGGCTGGCTCTGGCACTCACCCGCTGGTTGCCCTGGGCCTGGCGACAACTGGGTGCCAACGGCTGGTGGCAGAGCGAACAGAAAAAAGCGGATAAACAATCGCTGGAACTGGAGTTGCCGGAGGAGAAATAATTCCTCCGCATCCTTGGTTTACCCCGCAGGAGTTCGCAGGGGTCAGGTAATGATTTGTGGGACGCGCTGTCGATACGTCCCTGTATGCTCTACTTTTGCATCCATGCAAAGGAGGGTCTCACAAACCACAACCTGATCCCTGCTTGCGCCAACTTCAACGTTATTAAAAAGTACTGTCCAGCATCAACCAGATTTTTTGCGTATCACTGCCAAAACCGTCGGCTTGATAATCGGCAACTTTTAATACCACAGTAACCGGTCCGATTTTAGTGGCGGCGCTAACGTTAATTTCATCACCGTAATCCATGCCACCCACATCGGAACTTAATTGGTGATAGGTCGCGCTTAATTTTACCGGCCCGGCGCTGCCACCCACGCTGACAAAAATATCTTCTACACCGTTAACCGGTGTATCCAAAAACCTGTCTGCCCAACCCTGGAAGGCATGCAAGGTTGCCAGAGGCGTAGAGAAAGCCGCAGCACCATCATCGGAACCCAGTAGCTCGTAACCGGCGCCAAGGGAAACCGGGCCAATTTTATAATCGGCTTTGGCCAAAAGGTAATCGGCGGAATAACTGACCGGATGGTCTCCGGCTTCTGATTGCGTGGCATATTCGAGGTTGTAACTAAAGGCTTTCCCGGCTTTACCCGACCAGCGCACACCTAGGGTATCGCTCGACAAACCCGGCGCATTCTGGTTGTCTAACAAATACGCGTAACCGACCAAAGTACCCGCACCCCAACCGGCATAGTTGACATTGAGCAGATGTGATTCATGTTTGTGATCGCCAATAGGGTTGTCTTCACCAAAAATTCGATTCACATTAAACACATAAGCATAAAACAAAGACAGGTCGTTAACGGAGGTGTTTTTTACCGAAAATGCATCGTAAGTCTGTTCGTTCTGACGCCAACCCACACCACCCACAAAGCGCTGGTTATCGAGAATAATACGCTGCCTACCATAACGCGCCGTGATACCCAACCCGGTATATGAGATATAGGATTGGTTAATTTCGGTGCCTTCAGGATCAGGGATTATCACCGTGCCCGGATTGGTGGGATCATTACCCGCAGTGCGATAGTTAACATCGGTCAGTGCATGTACATCGTCAAACTCCAGGGTTAACCCAAAGCCATGAAAACTGCCCGACTGGTAACTCAGACGTGTGCGCAGCGTTAATGCATCGGCGTCTTCAAGGCCGTCCCAACTGACATCTTCATAACGCAATCTGAAATTGAGTTTTACATCGCTGTCTGTCAATGCCTCGGAAAGTGTAGAGGACGTTTCGGCCATGGCCGAGCAGGAAACCATAACCCCCAATGCCAATACCTGCGGAAGAAATTTCTTGTGCATGATGCTTCTCCAAAAATAGTCTGTTGTTGTCACATTTTCTTCCCGTTTGCCTGGTGTATTCACTCTTATTCAATGAACAATAGCGGTGCAGTAAAAATGCTCAGGCTGCTGCTTCATTGTGGCACGCTGGGTAATAGCAAAGGCTGTTCCAATGTTTGGTTTTACTGCCAGATAATATTTTTTATTGTTATAAATCATTAACTTAAAAAATGCTCTCAACATAGACGGTTAGCCTACCGCCCTATTCTGGAGGCGGGTATGAATAGCCAATAGCCTAGCATTGCTTTTCGTTATCGGGCACTAACGCCTCGATATTGCGCAGTGCTTTTGCACTAATGCGAACCACATTAGCAGGTGCATGAAAAATGCATCGCACAACTTTAGCGCAATACAATGAAAATGGTTCTTTACAATAATACTCACAGGAAAGTAAAAATCCGGGCTCAAAGAACCCGGTATTACCAGAGCCCTCTCGAAGAGGGCATGGTGTTCTTTCCAGGACCACCGAGGCCGAGTAGTGGCCTGTGGGACACGCCGTGAACCCATCCCTGGGGGCTGCCATTTGCCATCTCGGCAACTGCTCCTGCGTTGCTCTCGGCCTCCGTTCCCGACTCGGCTCTAGCACCTACTTCCTGTAGGCGTACTTTCCGCCATCCATGGCGGTCACCTTGCAAATGAGGGTCCCACACACTTCGACCCGACCCCGGCTCCGTGCCAATCCCAAAGTAGTACGACCCACCCAGGGTCAAAGAGATAGGGGCTTGGCATCTGGGACCGTGCTCAGCAGGGATACCCAAAGCACTCGCTCCGCTCGCGGGGCAGGCTCTGCTGTGCTCGAGCCTCCAGGGGCTGATTCATTCGCCACATCCTTGTGGCTCACCCTACGGGCAGCCTGCGGCTGTACAAATCGGCTATCCTGCCGATTTGTTACGGCGCGTCCCGGAGGTCATGCCCCTACCTCTGCCGTTGGCACCCAAACTTGTACGAAACACCAATCATTTATCAGGCAAAGTCCATTTTCATTACCACGCCCCAAGGACGTGGCTTAATGTTCAGTTAAAGAAAAAAAATGGCCAGCAGAGATGCCTCTGCTGGCCATTCGGATTGCAAAGTGCGGACTGTTATTGCAGCGTTACTACCTCGCCAATAAGTGCAACCCCGGCCATTATTTTACCGGCATGGCATTCATACTCGGTTTCACTGCTGTATTCATTTTTGTCATAGTAGCTGCGAATGTTGACTACAGCATTGCCACCTTCACGTACGGCTCGCTCTTGCAGTGCTAGTAGCGCCGACAACATTACCCAGCGACACGCTTCTTCATCAGATTTACCAAAGGCATTGGTTTTTTTGTTGGTCGGAAATTCACCGTGTTTTTCGGCAATAGCCGAGTGTGACTGGTTGCCAAAATAAAGTGCCACATCGCTGTTTAGCTCTTCACTATACTCGTTCAGTACGGCGGAAATCGGCTGATACAGCTCATCATCTCGGGCAGCGGCCTCACCCACCAACAGTAATGCCAAAAATGTACCCAGTAAGGTTTTAGTGATTACAGAATAATAGTTACTCATAAAGCCGTCCTTTTAGTCTGAAAATAAAAAATCAAATCAGCAGCTTAAGTATGACAACTTGAGTCGCCCTGCTGCAAGTCTTGTTACTCATCAACCGCTTGGCGCAGGGTAACCAGCTCTTCGGCCAAAGTCGGATGAATACCCAACGTGGCGTCAAAATCTGCCTTGGTGGCGCCCATGCTCATAGCGACCGCAAAACCCTGCAGAATTTCTCCCC
>DATBNH010000553.1:0-4155 GCA_036554405.1 Cellvibrionaceae bacterium
GTCCTGGGCCTCGCTGATAGCCTCCAGTCGCTTGATGGCATCGGGGGTCATGCTGCGATGCTCCGGGGTGAGCAGATAAGCGTAAGCCTGATGGTGGGAGCGTCCCACACGACCGCGTAACTGGTGCAACTGTGCCAATCCAAACTTGTCGGCGCGGTGAATAATAATGGTATTGGCGCTGGGGATATCGATACCGGTTTCAATAATGGTGCTGCATACCATCACGTTAAAGCGCTTGTGATAGAAGTCCGACATTACCCGTTCCAGCTCGCGTTCACGCATCTGTCCATGACCTATGCCAATGCGTGCCTCAGGCACCAGTTGCTGCAATTCAGTGGCGATGCGGTCGATGGTTTTGACTTCGTTGTGCAGGTAGTACACCTGACCACCGCGCAGTATTTCCCGCAATATGGCCTCTTTAATAGTCGCCTCATCGTGCTGGCGTACAAAAGTTTTTACCGACAGCCGTCGCGCTGGTGGCGTGGCGATAATAGACAGGTCACGAATGCCAGCCATGGACATATTCAGGGTGCGCGGTATGGGCGTGGCGGTCAGGGTGAGAATATCCACTTCGGCGCGCATTTTTTTCAGTTGTTCTTTTTGACGCACCCCAAAACGGTGTTCTTCGTCGATAATGACCAAGCCCAGATCCTGATATTTAATATCTGGTTGAATCAGTTTGTGGGTGCCCACCACGATATCGATTTTGCCCTCTGCCAGTCGTTTTTTGGCCTGTTCCACATCGGCGCTGGAGCGAAACCGCGACAATACATCAATTGTTACCGGCCAGTCGGCAAAGCGATCTTTCAGTGATTCGTAATGTTGCTGGGCGAGCAGGGTAGTGGGGGCCAGTATCGCCACCTGCTTGCCGTTATGCACGGCCACAAAGGCGGCGCGCATGGCTACCTCGGTTTTGCCAAAGCCCACATCGCCGCACACCAAGCGATCCATGGGTTGGGGCCCCAGCATATCTTTGATCACCGCATCGATGGCCAGCTGTTGATCGGGCGTCTCCTCAAAGGGGAAACCGGCGGCAAAGCTCTGGTAGGCAATGCTCGGGTCAGCAAAGGCAAAACCCTTGCGCGCGGCGCGGCGCGCGTAAACATCCAGTAATTCAGCGGCGGTATCGCGCACCTGTTCGGCGGCTTTACGTTTGGCTTTTTGCCACTGCTCGGTGCCAAGGCGATGCAGGGGCGCCTCATCGGCACCGGTGTAGCGGCTGATCAAGTGCAAGCTGGTTACCGGCACATAGAGCTTGGTGTTGTCGGCGTATGCCAGCATTAAAAATTCCGCCGGATCGCTTTCCACACTGATGGTTTCCAGCCCCAGATAGCGGCCCACGCCGTGATCAATATGTA
Source organism: Cellvibrionaceae bacterium (assembly GCA_036554405.1). GTDB lineage: Bacteria > Pseudomonadota > Gammaproteobacteria > Pseudomonadales > Cellvibrionaceae > Gilvimarinus. Next base: position 1,359 of record DATBNH010000553.1, read on the forward strand.
CCACCGGGGCGCCAATTTTCAGCTCGGTGAGGTTTTTAACTACATTGTCGCTGGCATCCTGAGCCTGACGTCGGCGTCGGTTTTGCTGCACCCGCTCGCCAAACAGCTGTGACTCGGCAATTACCGCCAGCGTGGGTTGCTGGGTTAACAAGCCACGATCCACCGGTGCCAAAGTGATGGCGAGGTTGTGGCGGCCGTTGACGAAATCCTCCCAGCTGCCCACCGGCTCGGGTTTGACGCGGATGCGTGCCAGTAGCTCCAGCAGGCTCTCGCGGCGACCGGCGGACTCGGCGCAAAACAAAACGCGGCCGTCGAACTCCATCAAAAAGGCTTCCAGCGCCAGCAGCGGCTCTTCGGCCTGGGCGCGCACGGGGAGCTGGGGCGGCGGCAAGGTGCTGAAGTTTATCTGCCCGGCCTTGGGCTCCAGTGTTTCGCTGTCGATGCGGGTGTGACTGTAATTTTTCAGGTGACCGAACAGTTCATCGTGACGCAGGTAGATCTCAGCGGGTGGCAGCAGGGGCCGTGTCGGGTCTACCCGGCGCGACTGGTAACGGTTATCCAGCTCCTGAAGAAAGTGTTCGGTGGCGGTATTGATCTCACCCAGAGTGTAGACCAGGGTATCCGCCGGGATATAATCGAACAGGGTGTCGGTGTGGCTGAAAAACAGGGGCAGGTAGTACTCAATACCGGGCGGTGCGATACCGTCGCTAACATCGTTGTACAGTGGGCAGGCGGTGGGTGCCACATCAAAGCGCTGGTGCCAGCTCTGTTTGAAATGGGCAATGCCGGCTTTATCCAGCGGGAATTCCCGCGCCGGCAGCAGTTCCATCCGCGCTATCTTGTCGATAGTGATTTGCGTGTCGGGGTTAAAGGTGCGCAGCGAGTCGATCTCATCATCAAACAAATCAATACGCAACGGCGTGTCGGCGCCCATAGGGAAAATATCCATTAGTGCGCCGCGCACCGCAAATTCGCCGTGTTCGTAGACGGTATCCACCGCGCGGTAACCGGCTTTTTCCAGGTTGTTGCGCAGGGTATTGATATTGAGGGTGTCGCCCACCTCTACCACCAGCGCCCCGGCCATCAGGTAATCCTGAGGCATAAGCCTCTGCAGCAGGCTGGTAACCGGGACCACCAGAATACCCTGACTAATACCGGGTAAGTGATAGAGGGTGCGCAGACGTTCAGAAACAATATCCTGATGCGGCGATATGGTATCGTAGGGCAGGGTTTCCCAATCGGCCAAATGCAACACCGGCAAGGATTTCCCGCCAAAGAAGCCGATCTCACTCTCCAGCTGTTGAGCACCGGTGGTATCGGCGGTAATGACCAGGGTCAAGCCCTGGTGACTTCGCGCCGCCGATGCCAGGGCCAGCGCCGCGCTGGCGCCCCTTAATTGCCCCCAGCGTTGACGATTACCGGGAGTTGCTATAATGGTGGGCTGGCAGGGGTGAAACTGGTTCATGACAGGTTAGTTACTGGCTGATTGAATAGGCGGAGGCATTGTACCTGTGTTTTGCAGGCGGCTGTAACCGCCGATAGACAATTAGATACGACCGATTCGCGATTGCGATCGCATAAGTAAGGTGATTTTCAGTTAATCCCTTAAAAAACAACAATCAGGCTGGTCATTATTCGGCTTGGTCTTTATAATTGCGGCGTTTTTTTCGTCGGCATTATAATTCTCCTGTGGTCTACTTGGCGCAGCGATCCTCGGTTGGTTCAGGCGACAATTGGCTGCGTTGCGTGGGCTGATCGTGTAGAGTGCGCGCAGCCGATGCCAGCCAGATTCCGACACACTGATCAAGCTTCAACATAAGAAGCCGCCGGTTCACCGGCACAGAGCAGCAATGCGGCTTTTCACAAGTCGTGCTTTTATTCATCCAAGAGTGATTAGGCAGAGACGTATGATAAAGATTCGTCGGGGGTTGGATTTACCTATATCCGGTGCGCCTGAGCAGACTATCGTCGATGGGCCTGAAGCCCGCACTGTGGCCGTTGTTGGCCCAGATTATCACGGCATGAAGCCGACCATGGCCGTTCAGGTCGGCGACAAAGTCAAGCTCGGACAACTACTTTTTACCGATAAGAAAACCGAAGGCGTGCGCTATACCGCTCCCGCTGCAGGTACTGTAGCCGCCATAAACCGTGGTGAGCGGCGTATGTTGCAGTCGGTAGTGATTGATGTAGAGGGTAACGAGGCCGAGAGTTTCGCCTCATACAGCGACGCCGAGCTAGTCGCTGCAGACCCGAGCGCTATTCGCGATCAGCTGAATGAGTCCGGGTTATGGGTAGCATTGCGCACCCGTCCATACAGCCGGGTGCCGGGACTGGATGCCAAGGCTCATTCTATTTTTGTGACCGCCATGGACACTAATCCATTGGCGGCCAATCCCGAGCTGATAGTGGCTGAGCGCGCCGAAGATTTTCAGCGGGGGTTGCAGGTGCTGAGCAAGCTGACCGAAGGCAAGGTGTTTATCTGTAAAGCGCCGGGCGCCAACCTTCCTGACGCTGACGGTGAACAGTTTGTCACCGCCGAATTTGGCGGTGTGCATCCGGCCGGAAATGTCGGCACCCATATCCATCATCTGGACCCTGTCAGCGCTACAAAATCGGTATGGACCATTAATTATCAAGATGTTATCGCCTTTGGTGTGCTCTTCGCCCAGGGCCGGATCGATGTTTCGCGGGTGATTGCCCTGGCTGGCCCACAAGTAGCCGAGCCGACGCTGGTGCGTACACGTGTGGGCGCCAATCTTGAAGAGTTGACAGCAGGTAAACTTAAGGGCGATCACAA
>DATBNH010000263.1:0-8325 GCA_036554405.1 Cellvibrionaceae bacterium
ATAATGCCGCCAAGGAACTGTTGGGACTAGGCAACAACGAAGAACTGGCGCTGTCGGTAAAACGTATACCCGAAATTGTCACTCACCTGCAAAACCGACAAAACCCTTCCGAATCCGGTACCTCTGTTACCTTACCCAGCACCTCCGGTGGCGAGGTAAAATTGAGCACGGCGAATCTGGAATTAAGTGCCGATACCGGCACCTTGATTTTTGTCGAAGATAACCGCGCGCTCACGCAACAAGCTCAACAACTAAAGCTGGCATCACTGGGCCGCCTGACTGCCAGCATCGCCCACGAAATCCGTAACCCATTGGGCGCCATTGGTCACGCCACTCAGTTACTGGCCGAATCAACCGATCTGGCACCGGCTGACTTGCGACTACTGGATATTATTAATGTTCACACCAAGCGCGTTAATCAAATTATTGAAAATATTTTTCAAGTTTCCAAGCGCAAACTCTCGGAACCACAGATAATTGACTTGAGCAGCTGGCTAAAAAGTTTTACTGCAGAATATGGCCGCAACAAGCAACTGGAGACGGGCAAAGACATAAGCGCAATCATTCAAGTGAAACAAGGTGTAAAACCGCTGTACATCCGCTTTGATGAAAGCCAGTTGCAACAGGTATTGAGCAACCTTCTAGACAATGCCCTGCGCTATATAAAATCCGATTCATACCAGCCCCCGATCACATTAACCACGGGCCTCGACACCATACGAAACACGCCCTACTTAAGCATCATTGACAATGGCCAGGGCGTTTCCGCCGATAATCAAAAACACCTGTTTGAACCTTTTTTCACCACAGAAAACACCGGCTCTGGCCTCGGTTTGTTTCTCTGCAAAGAGCTTTGTGAAGCCAATCAGGCTTATATCAGCTATATTGCCGATGACCAGCAGCCGAGCTGCTTTACCATTCAATTCGCACATTCCGAAAAGGTGCAACAATGACCACAAAACACGCACTGGTTATAGATGACGAACCCGATATTCGCGAATTGCTGGAAATAACATTGGGGCGTATGAATATCGACACTACCAGTGTAGCCAGTGTAAGCCAGGCAAAAATGGCACTGCAACAGCACACCTTTTCTCTGTGCTTAACGGATATGCGCCTGCCCGATGGTAACGGGCTTGAAGTGGTTGAATATATCCAGCAGCATCATCCACGTTTGCCGGTGGCGGTTATTACCGCGCATGGCAATGTTGATGTAGCCATAGAGTCCATGAAAGCTGGCGCTTTTGATTTTATCTCCAAGCCGGTGGATCTGGCCACACTCAGAAAACTGGTCAATACCGCCATTCAATCGGAAACACTACCGTCATCAGTCGCACTGGGCACAACATCCCTGATCGGCGAGTCTATCGCCATTAAGCAGTTAAGCCAGAGTATTCAAAAACTGTCCCGCTCCCAGGCGCCAGTTTACATTAGTGGTGAATCCGGTTCAGGAAAAGAACTGGTGGCGCGCTCCATCCATCAATTAGGCCCCAGGCGCGAACATAAATTTGTTGCGGTAAACTGTGGCGCCATACCCCGCGAGTTAATAGAAAGCGAATTATTTGGCCATGTTAAAGGCAGTTTTACCGGCGCCCACCAAGACAACCCCGGCTTATTTAAAACCGCCGAAGGCGGCACACTGTTTTTTGATGAGGTAGCCGACCTACCACTCGACATGCAGGTTAAATTACTGCGAGCCATTCAGGAAAAATCTGTACGCCCAGTTGGAGGCGCAACCGAAATCGCCACCGATGTGCGCATTCTCTGCGCCACCCATAAAAATCTGGAGCAAGAAGTTGCCAACGGTTTCTTCAGGCAGGATCTTTTTTACCGGTTAAATGTTATTCAGCTGGCGGTGCCGCCACTGAGACAGCGCGCAGAAGATATCCCCTTGCTCGCCGACCATTTCCTGCAAAAAATAGCCAAAGAGGCGGGGATAGATACACCCATACTTACCCGCGAAGCATTGGCAAAGCTTGTGCAATATAGCTTTCCCGGTAACGTTCGTGAGCTGGAAAATATACTAGAACGCGCGCTTACATTAACCGAAAGCCAATTAATTGATGTTATTGATTTACAATTACCCACCAATAACCATGCTGTTATGCACATTAACGATAGCCACCACGACAAATCAGAGGCTCGAGCCGACGACCACTTTCACCAATGCCTGGCACTGGGCTCGTTGGACACTTATCTCGAGGAAATTGAAAAAGACGTATTGTGCACAACACTTGAAAACTCGCGTTGGAATAAAACCCAAGCAGCTAAAAAACTCGGTATCAGCTTTCGCTCGCTGCGCTATCGATTAAAAAAACTGGGACTTGATAGCGAAGACTAACGCGCCCAAGGGCGCGCCACAAGAAAGATTAAAAATTACCAGCACCTGAAAGACTCATCCGGTGTTGTCTGACCCAAATGATTAAGTGTCATTATCGTACAACCTGTATCATTCGACTGAGGCGTTCCATCAGCTTCAGCCGTCACAGTAAAGGTCGTTGCCGTTGCTGCCACAGCAATAGTGTAAAACTCTTCTGGTGATGTGGCAGCCACATTATCGTCACAATCTACAAAGGTACTGTTTAACGTATAGCAGCGCTGCATTTGCTGAGCGGCATCGTTTAATGCCGCCTTGGCATCGGCACGGTTACTTTTACGCACACTGTCCATGTAGGATGGGTAGGCAATAGCAGCCAAAATCCCTATAACCGCCACCACAATCATCAGCTCAATCAGCGAAAACCCCGCCTGTTTACGATAAGTGTTGCTATATAGCTTTGTCATTATCTAACCCTCTCTTATCGTAGTTGACGCCAGGACTGCGGGCCAAAAGCACCGGCTGGTATACAGGGGTTGATTGTACTCAATGTACCATCACTTTTCTGCACCACTATCAGGCCCTCGTCACACTCGTCCGGCTCAGGTGGAACTGGCTCCCCGCAATCAGGGCCAGTACAGCCACAATCAGGACCAGTACAAGGAATCATCAAGTCGGAAAGACTGATAAAGGTATCCGACTCTATTAGCTCTTCAAAAAAGCTATAATCTTCAGGATACAAATTACCTACACCCACTAGCTCCATAATCCAACTGCTACCCCCGAATTGGCAAGGGTTTTCGTTGGGCACTATAGTCGGGAAAATCAACCTGTCAAATAACAGCATAGGCTTGGTGACTATTCGCTCTCCAGCGGGAAAATCCACATACCAGCCGTGTACATCCTCACTAGGCCAGTCAAGCTCGCCGTCTTTTTGTGCTTCCTCCACAGTGCGTGTAGTACCAGCATTAATAGTATTTTCATGTAAATCATCACGTGTTAGAGACGCGCCCGTGTCCGCGATACCATAAAAACTTTGCTCATCCTGATTTTCAAGGTCCGCTGTGGTGAGGTACTGGCCTGTTCCAAAATAAACCATGGTGGTGGGGCTGCCATACTCATCACGCTTGATAGTGTTAATACCTAATACTGGCGCAGCAGTAATGGGCTGCTCAGCACCGGATGAGAACAGCAAGCTTGGTGCGCTACTGATATTACTCATATCAAAACGCCACATATTCCCCCGGCGGTCGCCCGCATAAGCAAATTTAACCGTGCCATCACCTTTGAGGCTGAATGATGGCTCGGCTAAACCGTTGTCACCACCCACACCTGTGTTCATAACAACAGGATCCGCTAGTGCGGTACCTGCCGCATTAAACTGCACCAGAATTAATTTGGCTTGCCCTCCGGTACTGTTATAACCATTGCCAAAAGCTATTGCCCAGTTGCCATTAGGCAGGGGCACCACGGCAGGGTTACCCATCACCTGGCCAATATCGGCGGTATTTAACTCACCTATAACCGATGGATTATTTGGATCGGTTACGTCGAGAACAAACACACCTCGACCACCGGCGCCCAAAGCACCAACCAATATGGTTTTCCAACTTCCGCCAGCATAAATATCACTGACTACAATCTGCCCATCTACAGTAAAGATATGAGGATTAATACTGGAGCCATAATTGGGGTCGGGCAGCCGACTGAGCTTGTCGTATATGCCTCCAGGCACATACGCAAATAGCTCGTTACCGATGTTGGCATCAAAAGCATGCAGCATACCGCCATTAGAGCTGGCATAAATCACTTCATGCTCTTTGCTCGACACATGCGCTGTATAAGACTCACCCCCATGAGAGGTTAATCTACCAAAGCCATAGTCTTTGGTGCCAAAAAATGTAGGGTCAGAGTTGACGATATCGCCTATACGTTGCTCGCCAGTGCGCGCTCTAAAGCCTGTAACATTGTCACCCCTTAACCAGCGTAGGCGCTGAGCGCCCAGTGCATCAGTGTCATTTTTATTAAGAGCAGTCTGTTGATCATCCGAAAGATTTTCAAACTCAAAGTCAACTGTATCCTCACCGTTATAGGTAATAATGTTACGCGCCGTGTGACTACCCAGTACATTTGACGCTGTCCAGGTTGGGGCACTACTAATAGCACCCTGTGCTGAGATCTGGAAGGCTTTTAAATCGCCGAACCAATTTCGAGAATCAAACAGTGCCTGATAGATGAAAGTATCAGTGCCTATCCGGGTAGAGTTAGTAGCAACCGAAGCCGCCGCCCCCACACCGTCAGCAGCAGTGCTGAAGGCCTCTTTCAAAGACGCCTCTAACTGCCGAGGATCGGTGGCAAAGTAGTAGGTGGGGTTAGTATCATCCGTCGGTTCGGTAAAGGTATTACCCTGATTGTCTTCAACTTCGAACCCGCCCCACTTAGCCGCATAATATAAAGGCTGCTCAAGCAGGCGTGCTGTAGATACACCGACCTCGAACGCTTTAGTATTAACCTCGCCTAATTGCGACAAGGCAGTACTGCAACGACCATTGTTGCCAGAAAAACGGCAAGAACAGCTAGACACATTACGACTTGCTCCATCATTCCACACTGTGGTCATTACGCAAGAGTCGCCATAGGTGAAGTTATTGACACCTGAGTGCACATGGAAGCCATCGTCAGTAGTACCGCTGATAACATAGCCAAAGCCCATAGGGTCACCGGTGGACTGAGCCACCACCTCGGTGGTAATCTCCACTTTTTCACTGGAAACCGCGTATTTGATCAAACCCCACATATCCTGGTCAAAGTCGCCGCCTTGCTCACTATCCTCCCAGTTTACATAAAGGCTACCGCTATTGACGCCGTCGACCGTCTCAGTCTCAATAACCTTGAAATCTACAATAGCGCAGTTTGTATCGGGGTTGGTCTGCAGGTTTCGGCATGCGGGTAGTATAGTGACAACCGAGTTGCCACCCGGTACCGGCACATCCACTTTTGGTACGGCAGGGGCCAAAGCAACGCCATAAGTTTTAACTGTTTCCCGATCGTCTTTTATACCTTCAGTACGAGCATGATAAGCGAGCCCGGCTATTTGATAAGTCCCCTCAAGACGCGGCGCATCGGGGCAGGTACCGGAAATACTCGATAAATTAGAAATGGTTTTAGGCGTGCACAGTTGGTCATTATCGGTACCATTGGAGCCGATAAAGTAACTCCCTCCTGTGATTCCCTCGCCCACGCCCACCTTGTCTGTCGCGTCAGAAACATTGCCAAGCCCAATATTGGCGGCACCACTCAGCTGATTCCCATCGTAAGAACTGGTTGACGCGTTAAATTGTATAACGTTCAAAGGAGAGCAGTAATTACTATCACTAATTGGGTCTGCCCAAGTCACTGGCGATAGCGCAGCCAGTTTATCACTGTCGTTGGTATCGAATGCGACAGTAGGGGCAAGGCCCGCCAAATAACGCAATGATTCAAGATAAATCTCAGATTGCGGGTTACCCCAGTTGGTACAGCGTCCATCTGCAAAGCTGGACAGTGCCCAGGGGCAATTGTCGGCGTTGTTATAGATGCCATCACTAAAGTTATACCCCACAATACGCATGGCATCAAGACTGGCAACAATGCTACCACCTGCTGCCGGCGTAATAAATGTACCGTCTATCGGGTTGATTTCATTAGTCATAGAACTTACATTTTTACGAAGAACACCACCCGATTTATTCTTATTGTAAGAACCTGTCATTAAACCAAATAAAATCGAGTCATCTTCGCCATAGGCTTGCAATAACCCTGTGGGCTTAAGATTGCCACCGGCATAACCGCGGCAATTTTCATTGTTCTCTTCGTTAACGAAATCAGGGTCGCATGCTTTCACCCGAACCGCCAATGTATCAAGACCCACTGTACCTTCCACAGGGCTGGCTGAGTGCGCATAGATGCCTGTAATTGACGAATCATTATCATTTTGGTTCACACCCCAGCGGCATTGCCAGCGTTCATTACTGGCCCACAATGAGTAATTACCTCTGGCAACATTCATCAGGGGTGCCGAAGTTACACTCTGTGAATGCCCTCTTGTGGAAGGGTTGGTAGTATTACAAATAGTGATGCCCGTATTAGCTGTCTCAGACAGACCTGCCGTCACGGAATAAGGCGTAAGTCTGTTAATATCTGTGCCGTTATAGTATTTTGCAAAGGAATGCGCATCCTGCGGCAGCATGGCGCGCTCCAACACAGTCAGTTCAGCAGTGTCTATAGAGCGCTTACCGCCATAGAGAATTTTACGTACGGTATCAATTCGGGTCATGGTAGCCCAATTCAAAAAATTGCCACTCCAGCGACTGCCTGTACAATAATGATTACTGGCCCATGCGCGAGGCGTAAAGACTCCGCCTGTGTGTTCATAGCATAAATCGCTATTGAAATATCCATAGTAAGCGAAGTCGTTGTTGTAGGTTATATCCAGCTCCCCATCCCCATCCAGGTCTGAATAGTCATCATAAGCTTTGAAATAAAGCTGATGATCATTGGACATATTAAGCATCACAATGGGTCGCACTGGCTGGGCCAGAAACAGTGGCGTCTGGCTGATATTGAGCGCCATCACGCTGTGGCTGGCCCCCAAGCTTAACAGAGCAGTTACAGCTGCCAGCAAGCATTTGGAGCTGTTAAATATTTTTGCAGATAATATTTTCATAATACTGTCCCCGCGACTCGGCGCAATGACTACATGGTTTTAGCTGTTGATTGAAGAACAACGACAGAGTTGGCATTACCGCCAACACCTCGGGCCGTTATCCGGTACATAATTTCTGGTTCCATATTCTGTATAGAGCTCCAGTCGGCAGCGCCGCCGAACAAGCCGGGCTCGATGAAACTGACCTCTTCGACCACGTAACGTGGTGCCTCGCTGACTCCATCGATGCCGGCTACTGTGGCTGAGCCTGCGGCCCAATCAAAAGGGGCATCTCCCATACCCAGCCAGAAGCTGGCAGCCGGACTATCGAGCGAAGCCACAAAGCCCTGTTGGGAACCTATAGGTACTGAACCTTGGAGGACAAAACCTTCCCCCCCTCGTAATGCAGCCTCAGCCGCCTCAAATGCAACTTGCCGGTCGCGCATATTACCCGCCATTTGTTCTTGCAGGCCGCTGCCGCGAATAGCTGCAAGGCCGATAATGGTGATCAATAACACCATTATCATGCCGATAATCAGCGTCATGCCGCTTTGGGTGTGTTTAGTGGGTAGTAAATTCTGCATCATTCACCTCAATTCAGCCGCGAGCGAATGCCCACGGTAGTGGTAAATACCTGACGGATACGCCGATCATCGGCCTCGACATCTTCACCGGCAAAGGTATAGGTTTGCGGTTCGGGGCTGATATTATCATCGGTGCTCTGCACCAGCAGCGACAAGCGCACTGCCAACACATTGTTCCAGTTAACGCCAGCGCTGAATGGTACGAACTCAGTCACAACGGATTGACTACCTACCCCAAATTCAAGATTCATCGCCTCGACGCCCTCAAGCAACTCTATGGCGCCACCGGGAGTATTACCCTCCTGCAAGTACAAACTGGGCCTGCCCCTTGGGTTGTCGGCAATATAATAAAGCAGGGTGTGAATCTTGGTAACTTCGGCACCAACCCGGTAAATATCATAGGGCGTTGGGTCACTGCCACCCCAACTGCCAAAGCTGTTGCCAGGGTTAGCTCCTCCACTATGCTCAATAGTTACGTCCGCACCGGAATTGACAGCAGTGGACTGAAAAACCCTGGCTTTGGCGCAATCTGAAATCATCAAAATGTCATTGGCACAAAGCCCACTGGGGCAGCCACCAATTTCCCCTAAATCCTCAACGTTAATAGCTACGGCAGTTGTTTCTTGAGTAACTCTGACTCCAGCACCATTAGCTGTACGTATAGCAAGCACAGGAGAGTCTCCATTAGGAGCAGGGGCTAGCGTTACCCCGGGAGGAGCACCCGCTGTCGCTTCAATATG
>DATBNH010000588.1:0-2740 GCA_036554405.1 Cellvibrionaceae bacterium
TGTATAGTCGGCCAACACCACGCCGGGCTTGAGGTAGAGGCCGTCAAAGTCGGTTTTTTCAACCAGGTGCAAACCATCGTGAGTCACTGGGTCAGGTGCCGTTGCACAGGCGCCCAGCAGGATAATTGACAGTATTATAAAAGCTTGAGATTTCATGGTGCCTCCCATAGGGGAAAGGAAAAGAATCACCACACCAGTCTAGCCCTCAGGTCCCTCGGGGGCAACCGAGGATCTGTGAATTTGTGTAGGGGTGCTATCGCTTCTTAAACGCCTTGCGTCGCTGCTCTTTGTCTTCGGCCTTGCGCTTTTCTTTTTCTTCCGCTTCACGCTCCGCTGCTGCCACCTCGACGGTGATCATTTCGGGGGTCTCCAGCGAGACCGGGCCAAAGCCGCCGGAGCGAAAATCGTTGACGAAAATCTGCGAGACTTTATTAAAATCCGCATGCCCACCGGCGCCCAGGCACCCACGGCGCTTGGCCACCAGCTCTAAAAACTCCACCTCACCGTCGGGTAGGGATTCCAGCTGATAGCGCGCTTTTAATGCCTCGGGGTAGGCTTTTAACAGGTAGGTAACACCAAAAAAAGCCACATCGTCGTAGGCCATGGCAGTATCTTTAATGGCACCGGTCAACGCAAGCCGGTAGCTGGAATTTTCGTAGGCTTGCTTGGGCCACAGAATCCCCGGGGTATCCAGCAGCACCACATCTTCGGCAATATGAATGGTTTGCTGGCGTTTGGTAATGGCGGGCTCATTGCCGGTTTTAGCCACCGCGCGCCCGGCCAGGGTGTTAATAAGGGTAGATTTACCGACATTGGGAATACCCACAATCATGGCTTTAAGCTTGCCGATGGCGGCGGTTTTGGTCGGTGCCATTTTGCGGGCGAGATCCACTAGCAGGTGCATTCTCTCGGGCGTGGTGGTGGATACGGCCAGGGTTTTGGTGTTGCGCTCGGCATCCAGGTGCTGCTGCCACATGGCCAGGTTTTCAGCATCGGCCAGATCACTCTTGGCCAACACCTTAATCACCGGCTTGTCACCACGCAATTTGGCAATCAGCGGGTTTTCACTACTGAAAGGAATGCGCGCATCGAGCACCTCGATAATTAAATCTACCATCGGCAGAATTTGTCGCATTTCCTTTTGGGCCTTGTGCATGTGGCCCGGATACCACTGAAGTGTCATGGTCTACCCTATTCCGTTACATCAATTGTGTTGCCATTAAATACCACCTGCTGGCCTGCAAATATCTTGCAGCGCTTGCGCGTTTCCACCTGGCCGTCAACGCTCACCAGCCCCGCGTCTATCACCTGTTTGGCAACCGCGCCACTTTCGCACCAGCCCTCTACCTTTAACAAATTGTTAAGGGTAATAAATTCATGGCCGGCAAGAGAAAAGGTTTCGCTCATAAAAATCTCGTTATTCGCTGTAAAAATCACGCTCTAGTTTGGCCAAAAGCTGCGGCCACATCGCGAGCCAGGCATTCCAGTCGTGACCGCCGTCTACGGTCACGGTATTGGCAGGCGGCAGCCTATCAGAAAGCAGGCTGTTGGGGGTAAAGAATTTGTCATCCCGGGCGCGGCCTACATACCAGTGCTGCATAGCCTCGGGGGGCAGCTCTTCCAGCCACGGCCAGATGTTTTTATCTTCATCGAGCGCGGTCGCCTGCTGGTTTTTATCCACCAGATGCGCGTAGTACTCGGGCTCGCCCAGGTAAGGTGTTAATAGAAGTACCGCATCTATATCGCCTGTCTCGCGCCAGTGCAATAAGGCACCAAAACCGCCGAGCGAGATACCCACCAGATAAATACGCTGATAACCCTCCTCTCGCGCCGGTGCAATAATATCCTGGTGCAAGCGTTCATTAAACGTGCGCGCCCGGTAATAGGCAAAGTGCGCATCGGCCACCTTAATATCTATCGGTAGCCCAGCCTCGAAGAGGGGCTGCTGTAAATCTTTACCCTCAAAGCGTTCCATGTAATCACCCATACCGGGCAGGTAAACCAGCAAATCCTTCGCGCGCTGCCCACTGTCAACACCCGGCTGATAGGCATCCGCATGGTAATAGCTGAGCGCGGGCATTGGTGCTTTTGCCGCTTGCAAGTGATAGCAACCGCTCGTAAGCAGCAGGCTAAACGCCATAAAAAGAGCCGAGATTGCTTTCATAATTGTCCCTATTTTTACATCAAAATTATCGCAGTATTGGCCGATTACGCCTTAGGCTAATCAGACCTACGGGTAGGTTGCGCGGTAGATTGTACGATTCACGGGCACAATAAAATCATCTTAACTATAAATAATTTTTGCCCGGCGCAATTGCAGGGCCGCCACCCATAGCACCAGCAGCGATATGGGTATGCTACTGGCCCAAAAGGCGGTATAGGCTAAATCTGGAGCTGTTTCGCCCAGCAACAAGTCTTTGAGCACAGTCTGATGACCCAGCAGCGGCACCCACAAATGCCAGGGCTGGTATAAACCGGGGTTGGTAATGGTAATAAAAAAGGGTGCCATGGGCAGTATCAGTAAAAACCCCATATAGGTTTGCGCGTCCTTAAATGAGCGCGACAGAATCCCCAGCAATAATTGCAAGGCCACAGCCAATATAGCCACAGGCATTAACGCCCAGAAAATACCGGCTAAAGCCAGCACATCGACCGCCACCCGCAAGCCAATTTTATTAAACGGCAAACCGTATAAAACCGCACCCAAGAGTATCAAGCATAGCAGTAATACCATTACCGT
>DATBNH010000589.1:0-6122 GCA_036554405.1 Cellvibrionaceae bacterium
TTCCTGCTGGAACTCGGTGGTCCACAAATGCGGGTTTTCCAGCTTGATCTGGTTAATCACATCAATGCCGAAGTTCAGGTGCATGGATTCGTCACGCAAAATATATTGAAACTGCTCGGCGACACCGGTCATTTTGTTGCGCCGGCCCATGGACAATATCTGGGTAAAACCACAGTAAAAGAAAATACCTTCGGTTACCGCATAAAAGGCCACTAGATTGCGCAGCAGTTCTTGATCTGTCTCCGGGGTGCCGGTGTTAAAGGTAGGATCGCCCAGGGTCTGAGTGTGCTTGAGGCTCCAGGCCGCCTTGTTAGCCACCGAAGGCAGCTCGCGGTACATATTGAACACCTCGCCCTCGTCCATGCCCAGCGACTCAATGCAGTACTGATAGGCGTGGGTGTGAATGGCCTCTTCAAAGGCCTGACGCAAAATATACTGGCGACACTCGGGGTTAGTGATCAGTCGGTAGATGGCCAGCACCAGATTATTGGCTACCAGCGAATCGGCGGTGGAGAAATAACCGAGGTTGCGCATCACAATACGGCGCTCGTCATCGGTAAGGCCATCTTTGTTTTTCCACAGGGCGATGTCGGCAGTCATATTGACCTCTTGCGGCATCCAGTGGTTGGCGCAGCCGTCCAGGTATTTCTGCCAGGCCCAGTCGTATTTGAAGGGCACCAGTTGATTGAGGTCGGCGCGGCAGTTGATCATGCGCTTATCGTCAACTTCAATACGGGCGGCACCCATTTCCAGCTCTTCAAGGCCTGGCGCCGGATCCAGGTGTTCAATGGCGGCGCGGGCGGCAATTACAGCGGCTGTTTCGGTTTCGGTTGCGCTGGCGGTTTGTTGCTCACGCACAGCGCTCTCGCGCACCCCAGTGGCCGCTTGCGGCTCGGTTTCCCGATATGGCATGGGTTTGGCTTTGGGGGCGGTGTCTTCGGGGCTGTGAAATTCATCCCAACTTAACATATGGCATTCCTACTGTTCGAGTCTGTGTATTCAAAATCGTATCAAGCTTTGGCCGCGGGGTTTGCCTGCGGCCGGGGGTATTACTTATTACTGGCAGGCTTCGCAATCGGGGTCATCCAGCGAGCAAGCCTTGGGCACCGGTGCTGCCGAAGCGGCGGCCGCTTCGCTCATGCTCATACTGCCGCCTGTTGCACCGGAGGAAACAGCGTTGAGCGAGCCCGTGTTGATGGTGGATTTTTCGGTGCTGGTTGCGGCCAGCGCGCGCAGGTAATAAGTGGTCTTAAGACCGCTGTACCAAGCCATGCGATAGGTGATGTCGAGCTTCTTGCCGTTGGCGCCGGCAATGTAGAGGTTCAGGCTCTGGGCCTGATCAATCCACTTCTGACGGCGGCTTGCACACTCCACAATCCAGCGCGGTTCCACTTCAAAGGCGGTGGCGTAGAGCGCTTTCAAATCGGCGGGAATCCGGTCGATTTTTTGCAGTGAGCCCTCATAGTATTTCAGATCGTTAACCATCACGCTGTCCCACAAATCGCGCGCTTTTAAATCGTGAACCAGGTAGGGATTGACCACGGTAAATTCACCGGAGAGGTTCGATTTCACATACAGATTTTGGTAAGTGGGCTCGATGGACTGACTGACCCCGGTAATATTGGCAATGGTCGCGGTAGGGGCGATAGCCATCACGTTGGAGTTGCGCATACCCTGAGATTGCACCTTGGCGCGCAGACTGGCCCAGTCGAGGGTCTGGCTGCGATCAACCTGAATAAATTGCTCGCCGCGCTCTTTGGCCAGTATTTCAATAGAGTCGATGGGCAGAATGCCCCGGCTCCACAGCGAGCCTTCAAACGTTGAATAGCGTCCGCGCTCAGCGGCCAGCTCGGATGAGGCAGCAATGGCGTGGTAGCTGATGGTTTCCATGGAACGATCGGCAAATTCAACCGCCTCCTCAGAACCGTAGGCAATATGCTGGGCGTAGAGCGCATCCTGAAAGCCCATAATGCCGAGGCCGATGGGGCGGTGGCGCATATTGGAGGCACGTGCGCTGTCTACCGAGTAGTAGTTAATATCGATCACGTTATCGAGCATACGAATAGCGGTTTTAACGGTTTGCGCCAGTTTTGCCTGATCCAGTTTGCCGTCGACAATATGCTGCGCCAGATTGACCGAGCCCAGGTTACACACGGCAATTTCTTCGTTGGCCTTGGTATTGAGGGTAATCTCGGTACACAAATTAGACGAGTGCACCACACCTGCGTGTTGCTGCGGGCTGCGCAGATTACAGGCATCTTTAAAGGTAATCCATGGGTGGCCGGTTTCAAACAGCATGCCCAGCATTTTGCGCCACAGGTCGAGCGCGCGCACTTTTTTGGACAGTTTAAGCGTGCCAGCGGCGGCCATTTGCTCGTATTCGGCATAGCGGGTTTCAAAGGCGGCGCCGAACAAGTCGTGCAAGTCGGGCACATCGTTGGGTGAGA
The DNA here is from genome assembly GCA_036554405.1 of Cellvibrionaceae bacterium. GTDB lineage: Bacteria > Pseudomonadota > Gammaproteobacteria > Pseudomonadales > Cellvibrionaceae > Gilvimarinus. The sequence goes on from DATBNH010000589.1 coordinate 2,448, forward strand.
ACAGTGTCCATTCTTTATCTTCGAACACGCGCTTCATAAACAGGTCGGGCACCCAGTTGGCGGTATTCATGTCGTGGGTGCGACGGCGATCATCGCCGGTGTTTTTACGCAGCTCCAGAAACTCTTCAATATCCAAATGCCAGGTTTCCAGGTAGGCACAGACCGCCCCCTTGCGTTTGCCGCCCTGATTCACCGCCACGGCGGTATCGTTGGCCACTTTAAGGAAAGGTACAACACCCTGAGAGCGACCGTTGGTGCCTTTAATATAGGCGCCCAGCGAGCGCACTGGCGTCCAGTCGTTGCCGAGCCCACCGGCAAATTTACTGAGCATGGCGTTGTCTTGCATGGCGCCATAAATGCCGTGCAGATTGTCGGGCACGGTAGTCAGGTAGCAAGAGGACAGCTGCGGGCGCAGGGTGCCGGCGTTAAACAGGGTTGGGGTGGAGCTCATATAGTCAAAAGACGACAACAGGCGGTAGAACTCGATGGCGCGTTCTTCCGGGTTTTCTTCTTCAGCGGCAAGGCCCATGGCCACACGCATAAAAAACACCTGCGGCAGCTCAATGCGTACATCGTTGCTGTGAATAAAGTAGCGGTCGTACAGGGTCTGCAATCCCAGATAGGTAAACTGTAAATCGCGCTCGGCAATTAGCGCTTTACCCAGTTTGTCCAAGTCGTATTTCAACAGCTCCGGGCTGATCAATTCCAGTTCTACACCGCGGCGGATATACACCGGCAGGGCTTGGGCATAGAGAGTTTCCATATCCTGCTGGGTGGCCAGATCAGCGATACCCAGAAAGCTGAGCGCTTCGGCGCGCAGCTTGTCGAGCAGCAGGCGAGCGGTGGCGTAGCTGTAATTAGGTTCTTTTTCGACCAGGGTGCGGGCGGTAATCACCAGCGAGGTGTTCACATCTTCAAGGTTAACGCCACTGTAGAGATTGCGCATAGCCTCATCGAGAATGGCTTTCTCGTCGACACCGGTCAGCCCGGCACAGGCCTCGCTGACCACGGTGCGCACGCGTCCCATATCCAGCGGCACCAGGGTGCCGTCTTTGAGCTTGACTTGCAGCACTGGGTAGTCCGGGTCGACGGCGGCGGCCTCGGCGGCACGCTTTTGGGCGCGCAGGCGGGCGTGCTCCTCGCGGTAGAGCACATAGTCGCGGGCGATTTTCTGCTCGCCCGAGCGCATGAGAATCAGTTCTACCTGATCCTGAATGTCTTCAATATGTACGGTGCCGCCTGAGGGCATACGGCGCTTAAAGGTGGCGGTAATCTGCTTGGTGAGGTTGTCCACGGTCTCGTGTACGCGGCTGGAGGCGGCGGCAGTGCCCCCTTCAACAGCCAGAAAAGCCTTGGTCATGGCCACCGCAATCTTGCTGGCATCAAATGGCACCACGGTACCGTTGCGCTTGATAACGCGCAACTGACCGGGGGCTGTGGCCTCAAGATTGGATGTTGAAGCGCCGCCTTGATGGCTGGAGGCGCTGGGTGTTGCCGCTGACGGCTGGTTGGTCTCTGTGTACATGGGCATCTCCGCGAGTCTTTCCCTGTCGGTGGTCGATTACGGGTAATCGTTAAAATAAATAAGTGCCTGGCGCATGCCGGGCAAGCTGTTGTTTGCGTGTGTATGGGCGGTGGCGGCTGGCGCTCGTTCCGCAGGTATTGCTTGTTTAGTACGTCGGTTTTCTGTGCTGGCTTGCTGTGCTCAGTATGGGCCATACCCTTGAACAGGGTTGCCGCTGAAACCCTATATATGGGGTTTTTTTTAATGAAGCACACAAGATAATGCGGTTTTAGCTCGAATGCAAGTGCAGAGTAGGGCGGGATTGCTGTGGATAAAATGTGGGTAAATTTTATGTCAGTAGCCACTATCAAGGCAGGCCAGAGGATGCCTGCAATGTTCTGTATGACAGGCAGTAGTGCCAATTTAGATTATTTGTTTATGAGAAAGCCTGCTGGTTATGCTACCAGTTTGGCATTTATTGAGTGCCGTCTGTCAGCGGTTAATGTGAGCCTTTACCTTGTGCTGAAATCTGGTGTTTTGGTTGCGCTGGGTTGGGATCTAAGGTGTTTAGCGGCTCGGGATGCTATGGCGCTTGAATTGCACCCAGACAAACCTTAGTCTTGCATCTTTTGTCGGCGCGCAGCCGGTGATGTGTTCAAGGTGCCTTAACCATGTCTGACCTCAAGGAAATTGTTCTTACTTTCAGCTGCCAGGATTCCAAAGGGCTGGTGGCGGCTGTTGCTACCTTGTTTGCTACTCTGGGGTTCAATATCAAGGAGTCATCGCAATTTGAAGATGTAGACTGCCAGCGGTTTTTTATGCGCACGGTGTTTGAGTGCCCCCCGGGTTATTCACTGGCGCAGGTTAAAGCGATTTTTCAGCCTCTGGGTGAGCAATACCGGATGGATTGGCAGCTGCACGATCTGGCCTGTAAGCCCCGGGTGTTGATTGCCGTATCCCAGTGGGGGCACTGCTTGAACAGTTTGCTCAATAGCTGGAAAAGCGGCTCACTGCCGGTGCATATTGCCGGTGTGGTGTCCAACCATGAGGTTATGCGGCCCCTTACCGAGTGGTATGAGCTGCCTTTTTACTATCTGCCCGTTAGTGCCGACACCAAAGCAGAGCAGGAGGGTCAAATTTGGCAGTTGATGCAAGATCAACAGGTAGAGTGCCTGGTGTTGGCGCGTTATATGCAAATTCTCTCTGATGATCTGTGTAACAAACTCTCTGGCAGGGCGATTAATATTCACCACTCATTTTTACCCGGTTTTAAAGGCGCGCGGCCCTATCATCAGGCCTATGAGCGCGGCGTTAAGTTGATTGGTGCCACCGCCCATTATGTTACCGCCGATCTCGATGAAGGCCCGATTATTGAGCAAGCGGTGGAACGGGTATCCCACATAAACACCCCCGAAGAGATGGTAGAAATTGGCCGCGATACCGAAGCGGTGGTGCTCAACCGCGCCCTGCGTTGGCATGCGGAGCATCGGGTATTGCTCAATGGCAATAAGACGGTGGTGTTTTCGCGTTAGGCGGGTGAGATGCAGGACGGTAGACGGGGGATGGTGGACGGGGAACGAAAAAGCGTCGGATGTCTGAAGTCGGACGCGCGGGTGGCTTGTAGGTCTTAATTAAATAGGTCGCTATTCACTATCAACTCAGGAAACATTAAGCCTTTGGCCTCTATGGGTTAAATGTAAAATAGTGGCTCATTGTATATTTCCAAGGAATAACGCAGAGCGTTACAACTAAACCTGAAAGGGCAGGGATTAAGGAATTAATCGTATGAGTATCCAGGCCGCTTCCTGTATACATGGGAAAAACAAACGCTAATAGCCAAATAAACTTCCATGCTACGCTGAACAGTAATAGTGGTAGCATTTTTAACGGATGCAGAACACCTACAGCCGAGAGTAATGCTACCGCATAGAAGACGGCTCTTATTATTGCTTGTAGGCCGTCAGAAAGAGTATCACCAATTAGATAATCAAAGCTCGCTAAAATCACAAAACTGACTGCGCTCAAAAAATAAAATACCCGAAGCGCCGTTAGTCGAATTTTCCCTACGTGATTCATATGTTTTTCCATTTTTGGTTGTGTAATTAAGCAATAATATTTTCAATATCATCCGACATCCGACATCCGACATCCGACATCCGACATCCGACATC
>DATBNH010000598.1:0-8853 GCA_036554405.1 Cellvibrionaceae bacterium
TGGTACAGGGCGGCGGCAAGAGTTTGGCCGCAAAAGCGGTGGCCGGTTACTGGGGGATGGCGCTGTTGCGGCTGGATATGGGGGCGCTGTTTAACAAGTTCTATGGCGAGACTGAGCGCAATTTACGTCAGGCGCTGGAGTTGGCCGATGCCATGTCTCCCTGTGTATTGTGGATTGACGAGATTGAGAAGGGCATGAGCCAGGACGGCAACGACAACGGCACCGCCCAGCGGCTGTTGGGCACGCTATTAACGTGGATGGCCGAGCGCAAAACCCGGGTGTTTATCGTCGCCACCAGTAACGATATCAGCCGCCTGCCGCCGGAGCTGATTCGCAAGGGCCGGTTGGATGAAATCTTCTTTGTAGACTTGCCCGATGAGACGATTCGTGGCGAGATTTTTGCCATTCATTTAGCCAAGCGCGGTTTTAACCCCGAGCACTTTGATTTGGCCAGGCTCAGCGCCGCCAGCGAAGGCTTTAATGGTGCCGAAATAGAGCAGGCGGTAGTGGCCGGAGTCTTTGCGGCCAGGGCGGCACAGTGCCAGCTGGACGCGGCTATGTTGGTGACTGAATGCGCCGGTACCAGCCCTCTGTCGGTAGTGATGGCCGAGCAAATTGCCGGTTTGCGCCGCTGGGCGAGTGATCGTACGGTGCCGGCCTGATACGGTGCTTGTCAGCCGCGAGCGGTGGGTTTAGCATGCATCTTCACTCAGTACTCACAAATAGAGATGATAATGGAAGAAGCTGAAGAGGTTGTAGAGTTGTTGCGCGAGCGACATCAGCCTATACCGGTTCCCCTGGAGCTGCCTGATGATGAGCAATTGGTTGTGGTCGAAGAGGAGCTACTGCTGCATATTCCCCGAGAGATGCGCGAGTTCTTGCTACAGGTAAGCGATATAGTGGTGGGTAGCCTGGAGCCGGTAACCGCCGCCGACCCACATATGCACACTTATTTACCTGAAGTGGCGGCCACTGCCTGGTCTCAGGGTGTACCCCGGCATCTGGTGCCTCTGTGTGAGAGCAACCATAATTATTACTGTGTCGAGCCCGATGGCGAGGTGGTTTACTGGCGCGATGGCGATCTGTCTGATGAGACCTGGCCCAGCGTTTGGCACTGGGCGCAAGAGGTATGGCTGGAAAGTTAAAAAATAGCCCCTACGGGCATTGGGGGTGGTGTCAGGGTGCTTAAATCAGAGTGTTTAAATTTAGGCCCCCGGATTGTTTTAATTCCTTATAAAGAGTAAGGTTAATTTATGGCTTATTGGTAGCAGCTACGCCTTTTAGAATACACATAAACGCAATGATAATAACAAAACTGTTGGAGACGTAATTATGGCAATGTTTCAGCATACTCTGGGCATTTTCATCAACCCCGATCGCGAGTGGCAGCGCATTCGCAACGAAGAACAAAGCTTTTTTAAAGTTTACTGGACCCATGTACCGCTACTGGCCCTGATACCCACGGTCTGTGCTTATTTTGGTGTTACCTATCAAGGCTGGAGCATTGGCACTGGGGCTGTCGTTAAGCTCACCCCCGATAGCGCTCTGATTCTCTGCCTCTTTGCCTTTGTGGCGGCGATGGTTTCTATTTATATTCTCGGTTGGTATATCAACTGGATGAGCCAGAGCTTTGGGGTGAAAGACGACGCCGCCAAGCGCCAGTATGAAGGTACGGCGCTGGCGGTTTACTCGGCCACTCCGGTGATGCTGGCGGGCGTTGTACTGCTCTGGCCCCAACTTTGGCTGGTGGCGGGGGTGATGATCGCAGCGGCCTGTTATTCCACCTATTTGATCTACGAGGGAATTCCGATCTTGATGAATATCCCCAAAGAGCGCGGCTTTATCTATGCCAGCTCTGTGGTTACGGTGGGGCTGGTACTGGCGGTGCTGGTGATGGTGACCACGGTGATTATCTGGAGCTCGGGCATGGGCCCTATTTACACCAGTTAACCTGTGTTAGTGATTGGTAACATTATTAATAGCCCCTTACGGGGCTATTTTTTTGCCTGTAAAAGCATGGCTCGGGCGTATCAAAAAAATCGACCTGTTTGTGTCTAAATTGTTACAATCCGCCGGCGTTGCTTGCCTATACTCAATAAATTGTCTGTTGATGCCGCTTTTGACGCAGAGTCACTCTTACTTACACAGGTATGTATCAATGAAGAAAACCCTCTTGCCGCTGGCACTATTTTGTGTGCCCATGGTGTCCATGGCCGATGTCAGTGTCTATGGTCGCGCTCATGTTTCTGTTGACTGGCTGGATAACGGCGCCGATTACTCAGCTGTTAATCTGGTCAGTAATGGCTCGCGGTTGGGGTTTAAAGCCAACCACGTCATGGGCGATTTAACCGCAATGGTGCAGATTGAACAACAGGTTGACTACGATGCAGGTGAGGCTTTTACCAGCGCGCGCGATACCTTTATTGGCCTTAAAGGAAATTTTGGTATGGTGCGTGCCGGCCGCTTCGATACACCGTTTAAACGCGCGCGTAACCTGGCCAATTTGTTTGGTGATCAATTGGGCGATATGCGCAACCTGACGCGCGTGGGCAATGCCCGCTTTGATGAGCGCAACGCTAATACCCTGCATTATCAAACCCCGGCGCTGGGGCCGGTGCAGTTCAACGTTGCCTACTCTATCAGTGAATCGCTCACCAACGAAGAAGAGCTGGACGACGACGTGATCAGCCTGTCGGCCACTTTTAGTCAGGGCGCTCTGGAAATGGCCGCCGCGTACGAGAGCTATAGTGAAGATCACAGCCGCGGCGAGCGCGACGGTGTGCGCTTTTCGGCCCGTTACGGTGTTAACGATGCTCTGGCGCTGGTGGCCTTTGCGCAAACGGTGGATCACACCGACAGCGAAGCGCTCAGCAGCGATGTGTTTGGGCTGGGCAGCGAGTATAAACTGACCACCAAAACGCTGGTGCGTGGCATGTGGTTAACGCGCAGTGCCGAGGCTGATAACAGCGATGCCAACCTTGTGGCCCTGGGTGTGGAATACCGCATCGACAAGCCGCTGCGGGTTTATGCCAACGTTGCGCTGGCAGATAACGATGAGTTAAGCGCCCTGACGCCCTACACCCAGGGGCGCACCGTCTCCGGTATTTCCGCAGCGCCGGGTGAGACCGCCAGTGGTTTATCGGTGGGTGTGCGCTACGACTTTTAGGGAATCATCAAATTGTCATAAAAACGTCATAAATGCCCGCTAGAGTGCGCCTCATGGATGAGGTTTGACTTCATCTTTTCGAGATTCTCAGTCACACACATCGTGGAGCACTCAATGAACGCTAAAAAAATATTAACTGGGCTGGTATTGGCCGGATCACTGGCCTGTAGCACAGCCCTTCAGGCTGATATCGACCCGAACCTGCCCGACTACAAAACCGTGTCCGGGGTATCGGGCAACGTTAACAGCATCGGCTCGGATACGCTCAACAACCTGATGACCCTGTGGGCCGAAGAATTCGCCAAAATTTACCCCAACGTTAATATTCAGATACAGGGCGCCGGTTCATCGACTGCTCCGCCAGCTATTACTCAGGGCACCGCCAACTTTGCCCCCATGAGCCGCACAATGCGCGCCTCGGAAATACAAACCTTTGAAGCGCGCCACGGTTATAAGCCCACGGCCGTACCTGTGGCCATCGACTTGTTGGCAGTCTATGTTAACAAAGATAACCCTATTGAAGGGCTAAGCATGCCCCAGGTAGACGCCATTTTCTCGGCTACCCGTCGCTGTGGTTACGAAAAAGACATTACCCGCTGGGGCGATGTGGGTTTGACCGGCGCATGGTCTAATCGCGATTTTGCTCTCTACAGTCGCAATGCGGTATCGGGCACCTACGGTTACTTTAAAGAAGTCTCCCTGTGTGGTGGTGATTTTAAATCCAGCATTAACGAGCAGCCCGGTTCCTCTTCTGTAGTACAGGGCGTTACTGAGTCTATCAATGGTATTGGTTATTCTGGTATTGGCTACAGCACCTCGGGTGTACGCGTGTTGCCGCTGGCTAAAGAAGGCTCATCGGAATTTTTTGAGGCCACCGCAGCGAACGCCGCCAATGGCGATTATCCACTGGCTCGCTACCTGTATATCTACGTGAATAAGCACCCCAATCGCCCCATGGCGCCCATGGAGGCTGAGTTTGTGAAAATGCTGCTGTCCAAAGTCGGTCAGGAAGTAGTGGTGCGCGATGGCTATATTCCTCTGCCTGCTGTCGTCGCCAATAAGACCCTGGCTGAGTTGGATCTAGTCCAGTAATGACATAAAACCGGTGTTGATAGCACAATGCTGATGGTTCATAAACGCGACGGCTTGCTGTCGCGTTTTTATTATGTGTCGCCAACAACCTGTAACAAAAATGTCATATTACGTTGTTAGCATCTGCCTGCCGACTGTATGGAGTCGTCTGTGTCAGCGGCTTTTAGCTATGTGAAATTGCCTATCACTCTTTGGCCCAGGATATATACCCATGTCAGAGTCAAGTTCACCTGCGCCGCAGGTGGTCAGTTTAATGCCTAATGCAGAGGAGCGTGCGCGCCTGAGACGTGTACGCAAATTCAAAGATCATTTTTCACGCTATGGTGTCGGTACGGCTGGCATTGCTGTCGTGGGCGCACTGGCGCTGATCTTTGTTTATCTGTTCTCTGAGGTTGCCCCGTTATTGCGCGGCAGCAGTATGGACGTTACCCAAACCTACACCACACCCGTGGCCACAGCGGCAGATCCTGCGGTGCATTTGGTGTTGGAACGTTACGAACAAATCGGGGCCAGCTTTAACCGCAGTGGCGATGTTAATTTTTTCTGGGTCGACACTGCCGAGCCGCTAAGCCAATTCCGAATGCCGATGCCCGAGGCGGCAAAATTTACCACGGCGGCCAGCGGCCAACCTGTGGATGCACTGGTGGTGTACGGGTTTGATAATGGCCAGGCAAGCCTTGCCAAGCACGAGTACTCGCTCAGTTACCCCAATGATCAGCGGCTGGTGACCCCCAGCCTGACTTACCCGCTGGGCGTAGAGGTTATTACCCTCGATCAGCGTGGCCAACCACTTCGGGCGATGGCGGTACAGGATACGACGCGCGGTATACACATTGGCGCGGTGACCGACGATGAGCGATTATTACTCGGCGTTTACAAGGCGCAAACCAATATGTTTACCGGGCAGACACAAATCAGCGGCGAGGTATATACTCTGCCGCCGCTGCCAGCGGGTAGTCGTGGTACGCATATGTTGATTGGCAAGGATGGCCGGCATATGGTGGTTGCCGATGACCGGGCGCAACTGCATTACTTTGATATAGAAAACCCGGCCGCTGCCGAGTTACGATTTTCGACCGCCACCGAGCGTGGGCAAACGACCGCGCTGGCGTTTGTGGTGGGTACCTATTCTTTTGTGGTGGGCACCGATAGCGGTCAGGTAAGCCAGTGGTTTTTAATTCGCGGCGAAGACAATCACTTTTCAATAGTAAGAGCGCGGGACTTTAATGCACTGCCGGGCGCTGTGAGTCAAATTGCTACAGAATATACCCGCAAGGGTTTTCTGGCTGCCGATGATCAGGGGCATGTGGGTTTGTACTACGGTACCTCCGAGCGCTCGCTGGATATTACCCAAGTCACCGATCAGCCGATTACCCGCTTTGCTATATCACCCATCAATTCGCGTTTGTTAGCACTGGATGCTGAGCAGCAGCTGAGCGTTGTCGATATCTGGAACGAGCATCCGGATGTGAGCTTCAGCTCGCTGTGGAAAAAGGTCTGGTACGAGGGTCGCAGCGAGCCTGAATATATCTGGCAGGCCTCTTCCGGGCAAGATGACTTCGAGGCCAAAATGAGCCTGGTACCGCTGACTATTGGCACCCTAAAGGCGGCGTTTTTTGCCATGTTATTTGCTATGCCTCTGGCCATTATGGGCGCCATTTACACCGCTTATTTTATGACGCCGAAATTGCGTGGCGTGGTGAAGCCCTCCATTGAAATTATGGAGGCACTGCCCACGGTTATTCTCGGCTTTTTAGCGGGCTTATGGTTGGCACCGTTTTTGGAAAATCACCTGCCGGCGGTGTTCAGTATATTGCTGTTTCTGCCGCTGATGATGTTGATAGTGGGCTACAGTTGGAGTCGCTTACCGGCGAATGTACGCGTCAATGTACCCGAGGGATGGGAGGCGGCTATTCTGGTGGTGCCCATTTTGCTCACCGGCTGGGCCTGTGTGGCCGCCAGCCCCCATGTGGAAGTCATATTTTTTGATGGCAGCATGCGCCAATGGTTTACCGATAAAGGCATTACTTACGATCAGCGCAATGCATTGGTAGTGGGTATTGCTATGGGCTTTGCGGTTATTCCCACTATTTTCTCGATTGCCGAGGATGCGGTATTTAACGTGCCACGGCATTTGACTCAGGGCTCGTTGGCTCTGGGTGCCACGCGCTGGCAAACCGTGGTCGGTGTGGTATTGCCCACTGCCAGCCCCGGAATTTTTTCGGCGGTCATGATGGGCTTTGGGCGCGCCGTGGGTGAAACCATGATTGTACTGATGGCCACCGGTAACAGCCCCATTACCAACTTCAATATTTTCGAGGGTATGCGTACTCTATCGGCCAATATTGCCGTAGAGCTGCCGGAAACAGCCATAAACAGCACCCATTTCCGGGTATTGTTTCTCGCGGCGTTGGTGCTTCTGGCGCTGACCTTTGTGGTCAATACACTGGCAGAAGTTATTCGCCAGCGTTTACGTACACGCTATAGCAACTTGTGATCCGGGAGATTAGCGATGAAACAGAATTGGTTTAAAAGCGGCGCACCCTGGATCTGGCTTAACGGCGGTGCAGTAGCTGTTTGTATGGTTATGGTATTTGGCCTGTTGGGTCTGATTGCCATTCGCGGTTTTGGCCATTTTTGGCCGGCGGATATTTTAATGACCACGGTAACCGACCGTACCGGAGAGCGGCACGCGGTGATGGGCGAGGCGGTGCGTAGTGAATTAATACCCGTAGCGGTAGCGCGCGGCAACGGTTACACCGTTAGCGATGATGCCGAGCTGGTGCGCCGCCATTTATTCAAGCTGGGTAATCGTGATCTTACCGGTCGCGACTTTCTCTGGTTTATGGAAGAGGGCATGGATGAATGGCAATACCCGGAAGATGCCCTGTCGATTGAACGGCGTGAATGGGGTGATTTTTTTGGCTTTGCCGATACCATTTTGCAAAACGGTGAAGTGATCAGCCGCCGTGGTGATGCGGATTTCTGGCAGCAGCTGCAAGATCGGGTGTCGCGCAGCGTCAGTTTACATCACCAGATTCGTCGTCTGGAGAGCCAGGACATCGGCAGTATTAACCATAAAATGGAACGTATTCGTCTGGATCGCCGCAGCCTGGAGTTACAAGGGGCCGATGCCGAGCAAATGCGTAAAGCCGAGGCCGAGTTTGCCCAGCAGCAGGCCGAATTGAATGCCGCTTATGAAGTGGTACGGCTTGAGCGCGAGCAGCTGCTTGAACAGGTACAGCGTGACTTACTGGTGGCCCATGCGGCCGATGGTACTGAGTTGCGACTGCCGTTTTCAGAAATTGTCCGTGTTACTAACCCTAACGCGTTGGGCGTGTTGGGTAAACTGGGCCAATATTTTGAGCGGTTTTGGGAGTTTGTCAGTGATGAGCCGCGCGAGGCCAATACCGAGGGCGGGATTTTCCCGGCTATTTTCGGTACCGTGACCATGGTATTGGTAATGTCGATTATGGTGACGCCTTTTGGGGTGCTGGCCGCTATTTATTTGCGCGAATACGCCAAACAAGGCCCAGTGCTGAAACTGATCCGCATCTCGGTCTACAACCTTGCCGGGGTGCCCTCGATTGTTTACGGGGTATTTGGTCTCGGTTTTTTTGTTTATTTTCTGGGGGGCAATATCGATCAGCTTTTCTACCCGGAAAGCCTGCCGGCCCCAACCTTTGGCACGCCGGGTTTGTTCTGGGCCTCGCTAACGCTGGCGCTGTTAACCTTGCCGGTGGTGATTGTCTCAACCGAGGAAGGCCTGTCGCGCATCCCCAGCACCATTCGGCAGGGTAGTTTGGCGCTGGGTGCAACCAAATCTGAAACCTTGTGGAAGGTGGTGGTACCGCTGGCCACGCCGGCGATGATGACCGGTTTGATATTGGCGGTAGCGCGCGCTGCCGGTGAGGTGGCACCACTGATGCTGGTGGGGGTGGTGAAACTGGCGCCCACCTTGCCCATTGATGGTAATGCGCCGTTTTTACACCTGGATCGTAAAATTATGCATCTGGGTTTTCACATTTATGATGTGGGTTTTCAAAGCCCCAATGTGGAGGCAGCGCGTCCGCTGGTTTATGCTACTGCGCTAACGCTGGTGATATTAATTGTGATACTGAATTTAACGGCCATTAAAATTCGTAACAGCCTGCGTGAAAAATACCGCAGCGCCTCGGATTAACAGGGGGTATACCCATGCTTTATGAAACCGATGTTGCCGAAATTGAACAAAAAGATGTACCAACTACAGGAACCGATGCCATGACCGATACCCAAAGCGGCAACCCAGCCCCGTCAGCGGATCGTCCGAGAGCGACAATTAACACCAGTGGCATTCGCGCTGAAAGTCAGGCCAATGCACTTTCGATGGAAGACGAAGTGTGCAAACTGATGGTTAATGACCTCAATCTTTATTATGGCGAGACCCATGCCCTTAAAAATATCAGCTTGAAAATTCCTGAGAAAAAAGTCACCGCGTTTATCGGCCCTTCGGGTTGCGGTAAGTCTACATTGTTGCGCTGCTTTAACCGTATGAATGACTTGGTAGACAGCTGCCGTATTGAAGGGGCTATTCTGATGGATGGCAACAACAT
>DATBNH010000601.1:0-2267 GCA_036554405.1 Cellvibrionaceae bacterium
TGACCAGCGTCTCACCCCTGGCCCGTGCTTTGTTAATAAAATCTACCATCACCAGCGAGTCGTTGACCACCACGCCGATGGCGGCAAAAATACCAAAGATCGACAGCGCGCTTAAGTCATAACCCATTATCAAATGCCCCCAAATGGCACCCACCACACCGAAAGGAATCACCGACATAATCATTAGCGGTTGCGTGTAGGAACGCAGCGGTAGAGCCAGCAATACATAAATAGGTAATAAAATCATCACCAGATTGCGCAACTGGTTAAACAGATTTTCTGGCTCCTCCTTAAGACTGCCCGCCTCCTCTACTGACACCCGTGGATAGTTTCTTTCTATCTCGGCAAAGGTGGTCTCCGCCAGTGTGTCGGCCACTTTCAACGGTTGGATTTTATCGAACTCCAGCGAGGCCCAAATGGTAATCGTGCGATTGCCATCCTCGCGGTAAATTTGATTGACACCGGGCATCAACACAATATCGGCCACCTCTACCAGCGGTACCTTGCTGCCAGCGGGGGTGGTGATCAGCAGGTCGTTCACCGATTCCAGCACATTGCGCTCAGCTTCGGGGTAGCGCACCATTACCCGAATTTCTTCGCTGTCGCGCACAATCCGCTGAGCCTCTATGCCATACAAACTGTAGCTGGCCTGACGGGCGACTTCTGCTGTTGTCAGCCCCAAGCTGTAAGCCACCGGTTTTAATACAAAGCGTGCTTCCTCAGCACTTTGCTGCTCACTGTCGGCGATTTCGTTGACGCCATCTATCTCGCCCAAGGCCACTTTAATATCTTCTGCCGCACGGCGTAGCTGCTCAAGGTCATTCCCGTGGATGCGGAAACTGACATCGCCATCGTTCATGCCGCCACCAAAGATATTGTCGAAAATGGTCAGGCTTTTCAAGCCGCTTATTTCGGGCATTACCTCGCGCCAGCGCGCCGACAAATCAAAGGTGCTCATGGGGCGCAATTCAGGGTCTACTAACTTGGCTTGAATTTCAGCCCGGGTACGACTTTGTAGCGACACAAAATAATTGTCCACCATGGGCTGCCCAAATTCTTCGATGATATCTGCCTCTACCGCTTTGATCATTTGCTCCAGCTTTAGCACAACCGCCAGAGTGTCTTGCTCGGGTGTGCTGGCATTCATCTCAATTTCAATACGCGAGTAATCGTGGGGGACTTTAGGTTGGCCCACATAATTAATTATGCCACCGGCAAAAAGCGCGACGGTGATAATAATCACGCCGGTGAACGCTGCAAAAATCACATAGCGAAAATACAGTGACCAAGACAACAATGGTTTGTAAATACTGTCGATAAAGCCCTGTAAATTGCGATCAATCCAGTCTTGGGTGCGATGTAGCGGATTACGAGGATTGGATTTAAACGGTTTCATATGCGCCAAATGAGCCGGCAGTATCAGTTTCGATTCCACCAGTGAGAACAGCAAACAAAACACCACCACAAAACCAATGGCCTTGGGAAAAGCCGACTCGGGGCCGGTTTCTAAAACCATGGGAAAGAAAGCGGCGCACGTGGTCAGCACCCCAAAGGTAGCGGGCATGGCCACCCGCTGGGCACCGCGAATCACATTGTCAATGCTCTGGCCCTTTTCCTCAATTTCCGTGTGCACGCTTTCGCCGATAACAATGGCATCGTCCACCACCACCCCGAGCACCATAATAAACGCAAACAAACTGCCCACATTAATGGTGACATCTACCCAGCTCATGGGCAGCAACATAATGGCGCCGAGAAAACTCACCGGCAAGCCCAGCATCACCCACATAGCCAAGCGCAAGCGTAAAAACAAGGCGAGAATGGCAAACACTAACAGGCCACCCCAGAGCATGTTACTCAACATCATATTGAGGCGGCCGTCGAGGTAGTAAGTAAAATCTACCCAGGGCTCCAGCACCAAACCCGCGGGCAAGGTTTGTTGACGCTCGGCAATATAGTTATCAATAATATTGGCCACATCGCCAATGCTCTGATCGCGGGTGGCGCCGACAAAATAGGTGACGGTATTATGACCGTTGAGCTTGGTGTAATTGATACCCTCTTCAAAACCATCGATTACCCGAGCTACATCACCCAGCATAACTTGCGTGCCATCGGCTCGGGTGCGCAGGGGTAAACGTTCAAACTCTTCGCCTATATAAGCCTGGTTCTCTACGCGAACAGAGATAAACCCATCTACCGCGCGAATTTGCCCTGCCGACTGATTAGTGGACCAATTGCGTACCGCAGAGGCGATTTCGTTAAAG